>NZ_JBHSRF010000075.1:0-45211 GCF_042658925.1 Sphaerisporangium aureirubrum | reverse complement strand
GGTGTGGGGGGCTCGGGGAGGGGGCGTGGGGGGCTTTGTGGTGGGGGGTTAGGAGTCCAGTTCGCCTTTGGCTTCGAGGCGGAGCAAGGCCTTGGAGAGGACGTGGGCGGTGAGGGTGATCTGCCATTCGCGGGCGCCGAGTTCGCGTAGGCGGGTGGCTATCGGCTCGTCGCCCAGTTCGGGTGGGGGTTCCCAGGTCAGGCGGCGGACGGCGTCGGGCTGGAGGAGGTTCTCCGTGGGCATGTGGTGGGCGTCGGCGAGGGCGGCCACGGCGGTGCGGGCGGCGGCGAGGCGTTTGGCGGCGGCGGGGTCGCGGTCGGCCCAGCGGTTGGCGGGGGGCGGGCCGTCGCCGGGGGCGCTCGGGTGGGGGAGCTGGGTCTCGGGGAGCACGCGGGCCTTGCCGATGGCGCCGAGCCACTCGCGCAGGTGGCGGCGGGCGCTGCGGCCGGTGAAGGGGGCGATGTCGGTGAGCGCCTTGGTGGTGCGCGGCTGCTCCAGGGCGGCCGTCACGATGGCCGAGTCGGGCAGCACCCGGCCGGGCGCGAGGTCGGCCCGGCGGGCCAGCTCGTCGCGCAGCGTCCACAGCTCACGCACCACCGCCAGCCCGCGCAGGGTGCGCACCCGGTGGATGCCGGACGTGCGGCGCCAGGGGTCGGCGCGCGGCGGCGAGGGCGCGGCGGCGAGGATCGCGGCGAACTCCTCGCGGGCCCATTCGAGCTTGCCGTCCGCCTCGAGCTCGGCGTACAGGGCGTCGCGCAGCTCGATCAGCACCTCGACGTCCAGCGCGGCGTACCGCAGCCAGTCCTCCGGCAGCGGCCGGTGCGACCAGTCGGCCGCCGAGTGCCCCTTCTCCAGGCGCAGCCCGAGGACGTTCTCGACCATGGTGCCGAGGCCGACGCGCTCGTACCCGAGCAGCCTCCCGGCCAGCTCGGTGTCGAACAGCCGCCGGGGCACGAAGCCCACCTCGGCGAGGCACGCGAGGTCCTGGGTGGCGGCGTGCAGCACCACCTCGGCGCCGGCCACGGCGGAGTTCAGCTCGGACAGGTCGGGGCAGGCGATCGGGTCGATGAGCGCCGTGCCGGCGCCCGCCCGGCGCAGCTGCACCAGGTAGGCCCGGCCGCTGTAGCGGTAACCGGACGCGCGTTCGGCGTCGACGGCGACCGGGCCGTCGCCGTCGGCGAACGCCCGGACCACCGCGTCCAGCGCGGCGGGTTCCTCCACGACCGGCGGGATGCCCTCACGGGGCTCCAGCAACGGAACGGCTTCGGATGCGGGGATGGTTTCGTCGGTCACGTCCTGAAGGGCTCCGGATCTTCGCGACGCGCGGGCCGCTGCGGGAGGCTCGCGACGTCGGGTGGCAGCGGCGGGATGCCCGCCGCGAGGCACATCAGGTCGCACCAGGCGGCCACGTGCGCGGACAGGTCCTCCTCGAGCGGGGACCAGGAGGCGCGCAGTTCCAGCTCGGTGGTGACGGGGTCCCCGGCCTTGTTGCCGAATCCCTCGGACACGGCCCGGGTGACGGTGCCGCCCGCGGCGGCGTACCCGGCGCCGTGGGCGTCGAGCGCCTCGGTGAGCCAGCTCCACGCCACCGGGCCGAGCATGGGGTCGGAGGTGATCTCGGGCTCCATGTCGGCGCGCACGTAGGCGACCAGCCGGAACGGGCCGTCCCAGCCGCGCTGGCCCTCGGGGTCGAACAGCATGATCAGACGGCCGATGGCCAGCTCGTCGTCGCCGCGGAGCACCGACGCACCCACCGCCCCCGAGTACGGGGCGAGACGCTGCGGGGCCGGGATGTCCTCCAGCTCGATCTCGGGCCTGACCTGGGTGGGACGCAGGCTCGCCAGCGCCCGCCGGAAAGCGGCGGGGGCCGGTGGCGCGTCACCGATGGTCATGATGGCAGCGTAGGCCGGAGCGGGCGGTGCCGGAAGCAGTGGGGTGCGCGCGGGGTACATAGCCGGTGATCAACCCGCCATCACCGGGGCGCCGTCACGCCCCGCCCGCGCCCGGTGCTCTTCGTGGACGTCACGGCGGGAGTGCCGCCAGGCCTGCCGTTCGGCGGCACGGAGCGCGCGGTGCACGATCACCGTGCGGTGCTCGGAGGAACTCCATATCGCGGTCATCGCGGGCCTTTCATCGGGTCGTCCCCTAACGTCGGGAGCTCGCGAGGACGGCGCGGTGCGTCGCCCGGCGCTCCCCCGCGCGCCTAGTCCGCGAACTCCAGGGCTGGTCCGACGTTGGCACGTCACGGCGACATTTCCCCGCAACGCGCTCGGCGTGTCCCGAAAGTGGTCACCGATTCGGCGCCGCGCGATGATTTGGCGAACATTTGACCCGCCCGCACCATGATCGCGGACCTCGTGTGAGTCGTACTGTACCTCCACCTGGAGATTCGTTGGCCCGGAGCCCTCGGCGCCGGGCCGGGACTTGGTACCACCAAACCCGACAAAGTGTACGCATCCCCATGTCTATTGTCATTAACGGACAAGACCCGAAGTAAATATCTTTTACCGTGCCCTCCTGCCCGGCACACGGCCGCGCGGTGCGCCGACCGCCACCTCCCCGTGGCACCCTTGGAAGGTGCATCCCGACACCGCCGATTCGCCGTTCATCCGCGCCTGCCACAGGCTCCCCGTGCCCCACACGCCGGTGTGGTACATGCGGCAGGCGGGCCGTTCGCTGCCCGAGTACCGCGCCCTGCGCGCCGACGTGCCGATGCTCGAGGCCTGCGCGACACCCGACCTCATCGTGGAGATCACGATGCAGCCGGTCCGGCGGTACGGCGTCGACGCGGCGATCTTCTTCAGCGACATCGTCGTGCCGCTCAAGGCGATCGGCGTGGACCTCGACATCAAGCCCGGCGTCGGCCCGGTGGTGGACACCCCGATCAGGGACGAGGCCGCCCTGCGCGTCCTGCGCCCCCTCACGCCGGACGACGTGCCCTACGTCACCGAGGCCGTCCAGTCCCTGGTCAAGGAGCTCGGCCCCACCCCGCTGATCGGCTTCGCCGGGGCGCCGTTCACCCTGGCGTCCTACCTGATCGAGGGCGGCCCCTCCAAGAACCACGACCACACCAAGGCCATGATGTACGGCGAGCCGGCCCTGTGGCACGCGCTCATGGAGCGCCTCACCGTCATCACCCTGTCCTACCTCCGCCTCCAGGCCGAAGCCGGCGCCTCGGCCCTCCAGCTGTTCGACTCCTGGGTCGGCGCCGTCGCCCCCGCCGACTACCGCGAGTTCGTCCTCCCCTACACCAGCCGCCTGTTCGCCGGCCTCGCCGACCTGAACGTCCCCCGCATCCACTTCGGCGTGGGCACCGGCGAGCTGCTCGGCCTGCTCGGCGAGGCCGGGGCGGACGTCGTCGGCGTCGACTGGCGCGTCCCCCTGGACGAGGCCGCCCGCCGCGTGGGCCCCGGCAAGGCGCTCCAGGGCAACCTGGACCCCGCCGTGCTGCTCGCCCCCTGGGACGTCGCCGAGCGCCGCGCCCGCGACGTCCTCGCCAGGGGCCGCGCGGCCGAGGGGCACGTGTTCAACCTCGGCCACGGCGTGCTGCCCACCACCGACCCCGACCAGCTCGCCCGCCTGACCGGCCTGATCCACGAGACGGCCGTCTGACCGGCGGTCAGTCCGGGTCGGCGGCCCGCCGCTCCTGCGCGGGCTCGGTGTCCCCGGCGCTCTTCGCACCGCCGGTGAGGGGGAGCGCGGGGCCGGCCGGTGCCGGGGTGCGGGCCGGGAGCAGGCGGCGGATCGCCCGGTAGAGCAGCCAGATCAGGGCCACGGGGATCAGCCAGGGCAAGATGGCGCCGAGCACGGTGAGGCCGACCTTGACGGTGCTCACCAGGGCGCGCCAGCCGCTCTTCAGCCCGCTGAGGAAGCCCGCGGGCTCGGGCTTGGGGGGCTGGGCGATCACGGCGGCCGGGCCGACGAGCCGCAGGGTGAGCGTGGCGGCGCTGGTCTGGGAGGCGAGCACCTTCTGGCGGGCCTGCAGGGACTCCAGGTCGGCCTCACGGTCGCCGATCTGCCGTTCGACCTGGAGCACCTCCCCGATGGTCTTCGCCTTGCCGAGCAGCGTCCTGAGCTGCTCCAGGGCGGCCTTGGCGGAGGCCAGGCGGCTCTCCACGTCGGCGACCTGCTCGGTGACGTCCTCGGTGCTCTGGCTCAGGGACTGCCGCTTGCCGAGCTCCTTGCCGAGGCGGTCCAGGACGGACGGGTACGCGGCGGGCGGCACCTTGAAGACCAGCGTCGCGCCGGCCTCGCGGTTGAACGAGGTGGACTCCTCGCGGTCCAGACGGCCCCCCGCCCCGGTGACGATCTGCTTGGCCTTGTCGGCGGCGGCGGCGACGTCGGTGGCCCGGACCGTCATCTCACCGGTGTAGATGATCGCCCGGTCGGTGGGCGCGAGCTTCGGGGAATCTTCCCGCGCCTCGCCCCCGTCCTTGTCCGCCGCGGCGTCCTGTCGTTGCGCACGGCCTCCGGCCGCGTTGCCACCCGCTTCCCCGGCCACCGGCGCCCGCTCCATCGCGGGCGCCGGCGCGTCGGCCGCGCCCCCGCTGTCGAGCGAGGCGGGCGCGCCGGACGCGCCGCCGCTGCAACCGGACAGGACGATGACACCCGCCGCCAGGGCCGCGACCAGCGGCCGGCGGCCTCGTAATCTGCTCATGTCCTGTTGACGGGAACGGAGCGCGCGGGGTTTGGCGCGGCGCGTCACAATGCCGTCACGGTATGCCCGGCGCCGTCCGCGGGGACGCCACGCCCGGCGCCCGGGGGAGCGCCCGCCGGGGTAACGTCTGGGGATATGGACGGGACTCGGCGGCATGTCGTGGTCGTGGGCGGGGGCATCTCCGGGCTGGCCGCGGCGTGGCACATCGGTAACGGCGACCACGGCGGCGACGACGTCCGGGTGACCGTGCTGGACGGCGCGCCCCAGGTGGGCGGCAAGCTCCGCGTCTCGCAGATCGCGGGCCTGCCCGTGGACGAGGGCGCCGAGGCCATGATCGCCCGCCGCCCCGAGGGCCGGGAGCTGGCCCGCATGGCCGGCCTCGGCGACGACCTCGTGCATCCCGCCAAGATCCCCGCGTCCGTGCTGAGCCGGGGGGCGCTGCGTCCCCTGCCCGCGGGCCAGGTCATGGGCGTGCCGTCCGACCTCGCGGCGCTCGCCCGCTCGGGTGTGCTGTCCCCGGCGGGCCTGGCCCGGGTGCCGCTCGACCTCGTGCTCCCCGCCACGCTGATCACCTCGGACGTCTCGGTGGCGGCCTACATCCGCGCCCGGGTGGGCGGCGAGGTCGTCGAGCGGCTGGTGGAGCCGCTGCTCGGGGGGGTGTACGCGGGCCGCGCCGACCTGCTCTCCCTGGACGCCACGCTGCCGCACATCGCCACCGCGGCCCGCACCGAGCGTTCGCTGCTGCGCGCCGCCCGCGCCATCGCGGCCGAGGCGCCCGCCGGCGCCGGGCCGGTGTTCACCACCGTGCGCGGCGGCATGGGCCGCCTGCCCGAGGCGGTCGCGTCCTCCTCGGGCGCCGAGGTGCGCACGGGCGTGATGGCGCGTGAGCTGTCCCGCACCCCGCAGGGCTGGCGTCTGGTGGCCGGTCCGGCGCCCGACCCCGAGACCATCGAGGCGGACGCCGTGGTCGTGGCGCTGCCCGCGCCCGCCGCGGCCAGGCTGCTCTCCGCCGAGGTGCCGAAGGCCGCCGCCGAGTTGTCCCGCGTCGAGTACGCCAGCATGGCGATCGTGACCCTGGCCTATCCCTGGCAGGCGTTCCCCGAGCCGCCGTCCGGCAGCGGCTACCTCGTGCCGCCGGTCGAGGGCCGCCCGGTCAAGGCGGTCACCTTCAGCTCGGCCAAGTGGCCCCACCTGGCCGAGGCCGATCCCGGGGTGTTCGTGCTGCGCTGCTCGATCGGCAGGCTCGGGGAAGAGTTCATCCTCCAGCGCGACGACGACGAGCTGGTGGCGCTGGCGATGGCCGAGATGGCCGAGATCACCGGCGTGCGCGGCCTGCCGCTGGAGAGCCGGGTCACCCGCTGGGGCGGCGCCCTGCCGCAGTACGACGTCGGCCACCTCGACCGCGTGGCCCGGGTCCGCGCCGCCGTGGCCGTCCAGCCCGGCCTCGCCGTCTGCGGCGCCGCCTACGACGGCGTCGGCATCCCCGCCTGCGTCTCCACCGCCCGCACCGCCGCGACGGCCGTCCTGGCCCATCTGCGCGAGCTCGGCGGGCGCCACGAGGACCACGCGGCCAGCCGCTGACCGAGGGCCGGGTCCGGCGGCCACCGCGCCGCTTGCGGGGCGGTCCGCCTGGGTGGTGCGATTGACTGGCACCCGCCGGTCGGGGCGGTGACGTGGGGCGGTTGGATGGGTGTGGACGACAAGCGGAGGGGTGAGCGGTGACGGAGGGCCGAGAGGTGACCGAGGGCGAAGTTCAGGGCGCGGCGGCCGAGGTGAGGGCGCGGCCCAAGGCGCGGGACCTCAACCAGGTCATCCGGTACACCATGTGGTCGGTGTTCCGGGTGCGCGACGCGCTTCCCGCCGACCGGGAGTCGGTGATCGGCGAGGTCGAGGACGTCCTGTCGCAGGCGGCGGAGAAGGACGTGGTGACCCGGGGCGCGTACGAGGTGGCCGGCTTCCGCGCCGACGCCGACTACATGTTCTGGTGGCACGCCCCGGCGCCGGAGGACCTGCAGGAGGTGTACGGCCGCTTCCGGCGCACCGCGCTCGGCCGGGCGGGGGAGCCGGTCTGGTCGGTCATGGCGATCCACCGGCCCGCCGAGTTCAACAAGTCCCACATCCCGGCGTTCCTGGCCGACGAGGAGCCCCGCGGGTACGTCAGCGTCTACCCGTTCGTGCGCTCCCTGGAGTGGTACCTGCTGGACGACGCCGAGCGGCGGGCCATGCTCGCCGAGCACGGCAAGCTCGCCCGCGACTACCCCGACGTGCGGGCCAACACGGTGGCGTCGTTCGCCCTGAACGACTTCGAGTGGATCCTCGCCTTCGAGGCCGACGAGCTCCACCGCATCGTCGACCTGATGCGCCACCTGCGCGCCTCGGACGCGCGCCGCCACACCCGGGTCGAGATCCCGTTCTACGCGGGCACCCGCAAGCCGCTGCGCGAACTGATCACCGCGCTCCCGTAAGTCTCGCAATATCCCAATAAATCGGGCATAGGTTGACCTATTTCACATGCTTCACTAAAACCGTCACGTCTCTACTTTTCTGGAATAACCTCCGTCGCGCCCCCATGGTTTGCGATACTCGGTGAGATTTCCAGGTCGAGGTGAGGCACGGGGTGAACAGGGGTAGAGGTTTGGCTCGTTCCAAGCATGGGCGGCACCGGCGCAGGGCGCGCCTGTCCGTCCCGCGTATGGCCGCCGGGGTGACCGTGCTGACCACGGCCGTCCTGGCCGCGGGCACGATGGTCCGTCCCGCCGGCGAACCCGCGGTGTCCGAGGCGGCGCCGGCGCGGACCCCCGCGGCGCGTCCCGCCACGCCGCAGGACACCGGCCCGGGGGTGGCCCCCGCGGACGCCGGGCGCGCCAAGGCGGGCAAGAAGCGCAACGACGACACCGCGTCCGGCCCGTCCAAGCACACCGACAGCAACGCGGTGAGCTATTTCAAGAACCGCTGGAACGCCGACAAGTCGGTGAAGCGCATCACCGACATCCGGACCGTCGGGAAGTACCTCCGCATCTACACCGACCTGCCGCCGTCCAAGCGCAATTCCAAGGCGGCCATCGATCTGTGCAAGCGCGGAATGGAATACCTCGTCCAGGAGGTCGGCGACGAGCACCCGGTGGTGTTCGTGCAGGCGGAGTTCGGCCAGAACGGCAACCCGGTGCTCGCCAACATCCTCGGCTCCGGCGACGACTCGTGCCGCTTCACTTCCCCGGCCCCCGGGAAATGACGCGAGGGCTCACTTCTCCGGCCCGCGGCCGGTGGCGGGCGGGCAGGGCGGGAGGCGCGGCGCGACCGGCGGCGGCGGGCCCGGGCGTCGTATCCTCACCCGGGTCTTGCCGCACACCTGGCAGCGCTGCGTGACCACTCGGCCGATGGCCTCGACTGTCTCCCACCTGTGGCGTAGATGCACACGGCCCCCGTACAGGACGATCATGGTACGGAAAGCGGGTGCGGCGCCAGTCGACCTCCTACCCTCTCCGGGGTCGCGCATGCGTCACGGAACACTTTCCGCATCTCACCCCATACATACGGAGAGACGCGGGGTTCGGCTCAGGAGGGGAGCAGGCGCAGCGACACCGAGTTGATGCAGTAGCGGTCGTCGGTCGGCGTCCCGTAGCCCTCGCCGTGGAACACGTGCCCGAGGTGGGAGTCGCAGCGGGCGCAGCGCACCTCGACCCGCGTCATGCCGTTCGAGCGGTCCTCGATGAGGGTCACCGCGTCGGACTCCGACGGCTCGAAGAACGACGGCCAGCCGCAGTGCGAGTCGAACTTCGTCTCCGACCGGAACAGCTCGGCCCCGCAGGCCCGGCAGGCGTACACGCCGACCGTCTTGGTGTCGACGTACTCCCCGGTGAACGCTCGTTCGGTGCCCGCCTTGCGCAGCACCCGGAACTCCTCGGGGGACAGCTCCACGCGCCATTCGGCGTCGCTTTTAACCACCTTCTCCATGGCCCCCAGCCTATGCGGCCCGGGCGGGTTCGTGTCGGTGGCGGGGGGTACCGTCGTTGGCATGCCGTCGCCGTACATCGAGCTGGACGCCGGGGGACGGACCGTCAAGGTCACCAACCCGGACAAGATCTATTTCCCGGCCATCGGGGCGACCAAGCGCGAGCTGGTCGAGTACTACATCGCCGTCGGCGAGGGCGCCCTGCGGGCCCTGCGCGACCGGCCCACCTACCTCAAGCGCCACCCCGACGGCGTGCTCACCGAGGCCATCTACCAGAAGCGCATGCCGCCCAAGCATCCCGACTGGCTCCAGACGGTCACCATCCGCTTCCCGAGCGGCCGCAGCGCCGACGCGCTGCGGGTGACCGAGGTGGCCGCCATCGCCTACTGCGCCAACCTCGCCACCATCGACTTCCACCCCTGGCCCACCCGCTCCGACGACGTCGAGCACCCCGACGAGCTGCGCATCGACATCGACCCGCAGCCCGGCACCGGCTTCGACCAGGCCCGCGAGGTGGCCTTCGCCGTGCGCGACCTGCTCGGCGAGCTCGGCCTGCGCGGCTTCCCCAAGACCTCCGGCAACCGCGGCATCCACATCAACGTCCGCATCGAGCGCGAGTGGACCTTCACCGAGGTCCGATACGCCGCCATCGCGTTCGCCCGCGAGGTCGAGCGCCGCGTCCCGCACCTCGCCACCACCGCGTGGTGGAAGGAGGAACGCGGCGAAAAAGTCTTCATCGACTACAACCAGAACGCCCGCGACCGCACCGTCGCCAGCGCCTACTCCGTCCGCGCCCGCCCCGAGGCCCCCGTCTCCACCCCGGTGACCTGGGACGAGCTCCCCACGGTGGACCCCTCCGCGTTCGACATCCGCACCGTCCCCGTCAGGTTCGCCGAGCTCGGGGACCTCCACCGAGAGATCGACGACGAGTCGTTCTCCCTCGCCCCCCTGCTCGACCTCTACTCCGAAGACGGCCGCGGCGACCTGCCGTACCCCCCCAACTACCCGAAGATGCCCGGCGAGCCCAAGCGCGTCCAGCCCAGCAAGGCCCGCCCCGAGGACTAACCGAACAAGATGTCGGCCAGGGTGCGGTAGTCGGTCGTGGGGTCGGCGTCGGGGGCGTGCAGGATCTGCACGGCCACGTGGTCGGCGCCGGCGGCGAGATGGGCCCGCACGCCGTGCCTGACGGCCGCGGGCGGGCCGTGCATGACCAGCGCGTCCACCAGGCGGTCGCTGCCGGGGGCGGCGAGGTCGTCGTCGGTGAAGCCGAGCCTGCGCAGGTTGGCGGTGTAGTTGCGCAGGCCGAGGTAGAGGCGCAGCGTGCGCCGGGCCAGCTCGCGGGCCGCGACGGGGTCCTCCGACAGCACCACCTTCTGCTCGGGGGCGAGCAGCGGGCCGTGGCCGAGGATCTCGCGGGCCCGGCGGGTGTGCTCGGGCGTCGTCAGGTACGGATGGGCCCCGGCGCTGCGCTCCCCGGCGAGCCGCATCACCTTCGGCCCGAGGGCGGCGAGCATGCGCCGGTCGCGCGGCACGCCGGACTCGTCCAGGACGTCCAGGTAGCGGCGCAGCGCGTCGTACGGCTTGGTGAACTCCTCGGTCGCCTCCGGGTGCCCGGCCCCGACGCCGAGCAGGAAGCGCCCCGGCACGGCCCGCTCGATGCGGTGGAACGACGTGGCGACCGTCCGGGCCTCGGCCGTCCAGATGTTCACGATCCCGGTGGCCACGGTCAGCTTGGAGGTGGCCCCCAGCATCCCCTCGACGACCTCCAGGTCGCCCGAGGGGGACCCGCCGACCCACAGCGCGCCGTAGCCGAGCCGTTCCAGTGACGCGGCGAGGTCGGGAGTGAGCGCGGCCCCGGCCCGCCACACACCGATCTCCCCGAGTGCCGGACTGGTCATCGCCGCCCGTCCTTTCCCAGTACGCGGCCCCCGCGCCGTAACCGCCACCAAGGCCGTTATGTAACCGTTACCGCCGAGCCTGCCATCCACCGCCACCGAGGGCAACGACCCCGCCCGGTGCGGCTACTTGCGATCCCGCCCCATGAGGCCGACCGCCCCGGCCCCCACGTCCGCCTGGAGCGACATGGTGGCCGCGGCGCGGCGGACCGCGCCGACCGGGACGGTGGGCACCAGGCGGTCCAGGAAGCCGTACCTGCGGGCCACCGAGTCGATGTACGCCCCGCTGTGGCCGGCGGCGGCCCGGACCCCGTGCCACCAGTCGGCGATGTCGCCCCAGCCGGGGGCGGCCAGGGAGCCGCCGAACTGCTGGACGGCCAGCGCCGAGCACACTCCGGCGAACGCCAGGCGGTCCGCCAGCGGCCACCCCGACAGCGTGCCGAGGACCAGGCCCGCGCCGAACACGTCGCCCGCCCCGGTGGGGTCCAGCGCGGTCACCCGCAGCGCGGGGACGTACGCCTCCTCGCCGGTGGTCGAGTCGATGGCCATCGCGCCGTTGGCGCCGTCGGTGACCACGGCCAGCGGCACTCGGTCGGCGAGGGTGTACAGGGCCTCGCGGGGGGTGTCGGTCTGGGTGTAGGCCATCGCCTCGACGGCGTTCGGCATGAAGGCGTGGCAGACGGACAGCTGTTCCAGCAGCAGCGGCGACCACGCCTCGGACGGGTCCCAGCCGACGTCGGCGAAGACCAGCGCGCCGTCACGGTGCGCCAGATCGGCCCACGTGGGGGAGTTTCGGTCACCGAGCGGCTCGTCCACCGACAGCGGCGCGATCACGGCGCGGCTGCGCGGGGGGCGGCCGATCATGTCGGTGGCCGTCATCGGCGCGGGGTGGCCGTGGGTGACCATGCTGCGGTCGCGGTCGACGGCCATCGAGACCGTCACGGGGGAGTGCCAGTGCTGGAACCGGCGGGACTGGGACAAATCCACCGATTCCTGGTCGCGCAGGATGCGCCAGTTGAAGTCGGCGTAGTCGTCGTCGCCGAAGGCCGCGGCCATGGAGGTGCGCAGGCCGAGGCGGCTGGAGGCGATGGCCAGGTTGGCGATGCCGCCGGGGCACGAGCCCATGCCGTCCGCCCAGACCTCCGTGCCCGCGGCGGGCATCGCCTGCAGGCCGGTGAAGATGATGTCGAGGAAGACGGTGCCCGCGGTGAACACGTCGAACTCCGGCGCGTCCGGGACGCGCTGATCGGCTAGCGGATCGTAGACCTGGAGAGACACGGGTGACGGGTCCTCACTCCGACGGTACGACTCTGGGCACTCTCGCATGTTCCGGTCGTCCATATCAAGTGGTCACAGGGGGTGAGTGCTCGAATCTGCTCGGTTGTGCGCGCATGTGACTGCTACGATCCATTCGTGCTCCAGCACCTCCGGCATGCCGAGATAACGCGGCGGGTGCGCCGCGCGGGCGCGACCAGCGTGCGCGATCTGGCCGCCCAGTTGGGGGTCAGCCCTTCCACCATCCGGCGCGATCTCGAGCTCCTCGGCAGGGACGGCACGCTCACCCGGGTGCGCGGCGGCGCCCTCGCCGGCACCGACGCGGACGTGGACCGGCCGTTCGCCGAAGTGGTGGGCGTCGACGAGCACGACAAGGAGGCGGTGGCGGCCCGCGCGGCCGCCATGGTCGAGGACGGCGAGGTGCTGCTGCTCGACATCGGCACCACGACCGTGCGCCTCGCCCGCCACCTGGCCGGGCGGCGGGTCACCGTGGTGACCTCCAGCCTCGCCGTGCTCGACGTGCTGCGCGACGACCCCGCGGTGGAGCTCCTGCTGCTCGGCGGCATGCTGCGCCGCTCGTACCACTCGCTGGTCGGCGTGCTGACCGAGGAGGCGCTGCGCCAGGTGTGCGCCGACCGGCTCTTCCTCGGCGCGGGCGGCGTGCGCCCGGACGGCCAGGTGACCGACACCACCGCCGCCGAGGTCCCGCTGAAGCGCGCCATGATCGCCGCCGCCCGGCAGGCGGTGCTGCTGGTCGACCGCAACAAGTTCCCCGGCACCGGCGCGCTGCGCGTCTGCGGTCCCGAGGAGCTCGACATGCTCGTCACCAACGACGGGGCCGACCCGGCGACCCTGGCCGCGGTCGCCGCGGCAGGCGTCCGGGTGGAGGCGGCGTGACCATGCCCGGCGCGGCGCGCGGCGCGGGACGTGAGGCGAGACCGGGCCGCGGCGGGGCCCGGGAAGGGGGGCGGCCGTGCGGCTGACCATTCTCGGCGGCGGCGGGTTCCGCGTGCCCCTGGTGTACGGCGCCCTGCTGCGGGGCACCTCCGCGCCGATCGACGAGGTGGTGCTGTACGACGTCTCCGCCGAGCGGCTGACCGCCGTGGGGCACGTGCTGGAGCAGCTCGCCGCGGGGCACCGCAGGCCGCCCCGGGTGCGGGTGTCCACCGACCTGGACGAGGCGCTGCGCGACGCGGCGTTCGTGTTCTCGGCGATCCGGGTCGGCGGGCTGCGCGGCCGTACCGCCGACGAGCGGGTCGCGCTGCAGCAGGGGCTGCTCGGCCAGGAGACCGTCGGCCCCGGCGGCATCGCCTACGGGCTGCGCACCGTCCCGGTGACGCTGCGGATGGCCGTGCGGATCGCCGCGGTGGCCCCCCGGGCCTGGGTGATCAACTTCACCAATCCCGCGGGCATGATCACCGAGGCGATGCGCCGCGTCCTCGGCGACCGCGTGATCGGCATCTGCGACTCGCCGGTGGGCCTGATCCGCCGCGCGGCGCACGCCCTCGGCCTCGACCCCACCCGGGTGGCCCCCGACTACGTGGGGCTCAACCACCTCGGCTGGCTGCGCGGCCTCACCTACGACGGCCGCGACGTCCTGCCCGACCTCCTCGCCGACGACACCGCGCTGAAAGGGGTGGAGGAGGCCCGGCTGTTCGGCGCCGCCTGGGTGCGCTCGCTCGGCGCGCTGCCCAACGAGTACCTGTACTACTACGACTTCACCCGCGAGGCCGTGGCCGCGATCGTCGGCGCGGCCGAGACCCGGGGCGAGGCGCTGCTGCGGCAGCAGGAGCGGTTCTACGCGACCGTGCGCCGCGAGCCGTCCCGCGCGCTGGGGGAGTGGCGGCGCACCCGCCGCGAGCGCGACGCGTCGTACATGGCCGAGACCCGGGACGGCGCGCGGGCCGGGGAACGCGACCAGGCCGACCTGGAGGCGGACGGCTACGAGGGGGTGGCCCTGGCGCTGATGGCCGCGCTCGGCCGCGGCGGCGCCCCTACCACCATGATCCTCAACGTGCGCAACGGCACCGCCGTCCCCGGCCTCCCGCCGGACGCCGTCGTCGAGGTGCCCTGCGTGGTGGACGCTGGCGGCGTGCGCCCGCTGGCCACCCGCCCGCTGCCCGGCCGGTTCCTCGGCCTCATCCAGCAGGTCAAGGCCGCCGAGCAGCTCACCATCGAGGCCGCCGTCACCGGCTCGGCCGACCTCGCGCTGCACGCCTTCGCCACCCACCCGCTGGTCGACTCGGTCTCCACCGCCCGCCACCTGCTGGACGACTACCGCGCCCGCCTCCCCGCCCTGGCGACCCTCCTGCCCACCCGCCACTAGCCGCACACGCCGACGCGCCGCCCCCCGTGTGCTGGGGGGCGGCGCGTCGGGTGTGTCTCAGACGGCGACCGGCTCGGGCTCCGCCCCGGTCCTGGCGCGCAGGATGATCGCGGCGGTGAGTGCCAGGCCGAGGAAGATGAGGGCCCCGACGACGCCGACCACGTTGAGCCCGGTGGTGAAGGCGGCGCGGGCCGCGTCGAGCAGACCCGGCGTGCCGCTGGCCGCCGCGACGGCGGAGGTCAGGCTGCTCCTGGCCGCTTCGGGCGCCCCGGCCGGCAGGTCGAGCACCGAGCGGTACACCAGCGCGGCGAGGCTCCCGAGGGTCGCGATGCCGAGCGCGACGCCGAACTCGCCGCTTGTCTCGCCGATCGACGCCGCCGAGCCGGCCTTCTCCGGCGGCGCGGAGGCGAGCATCAGGTTCATGGTGAGCGCCATCGGGAACGAGATCCCGGCCGAGGCCAGCACCAGCCCGGCCACCAGCAGCGGCGCGTCGCCGGGGTCGACCCGGGCGACGATCGCCAGGCCGATCCCGGACAGGGTGAGCCCGAGCGCGGTGACGGTGGACGCGGGCAGCTTCCGTGCCAGGGCCGGGGCCGCCATCGAGCCGAGGACCATCGCGATGTTCTGCGGGATGAGCCGCACCCCGGTCTCCAGGGGCGACAGCCCCGCGACGTCCTGCAGGTACAGGCTGGACAGCAGCGACAGACCGGCCATCACGACCCCGCCGAGGAGCATGATGCCGAGGGCGACGCTGAAGACGCGGTCGCCGAACAGGCGCAGGTCCAGCAGCGGTGCCGGCAGGGTGCGCTGGCGCCGGACGAACACCGTGGCGACCGCGAGCCCGGCGACGACCGCGGCCAGCGGGACCGGGTCCAGGCCGTCGCGGGCGAGGGCCTTCAGGCCGTAGATGACGGGGAGGATCGCGGCGAGCGACAGGGCCACGCTGATCAGGTCGATCGGGTGCTCCGGCCTGGCGGGCCGGTACTCGGGCAGCAGGACCGGCCCCGCGACCAGCAGCAGCACCATGAACGGCACGCCCAGCAGGAACGCCGACCCCCACCAGAAGTGTTCGAGCAGCAGGCCGCCGACGAGCGGCCCGAGGGTCATGCCGCCCATGAAGCAACTGAACCAGACACCGATCGCGACGCCCATCCGCTTGGGGTCGGGGAACATGTTGCGGATCAGGGCCATCGTGGACGGCATCAGCGTGGCCCCGGCGACACCGAGCAGGGCCCGCGCCGCGATGAGCAGCCCGGCGCTGGTGGCGAACGCCGCGACGACCGACGCGACACCGAACGCGGCGGCACCGATCAGCAGCAGCCGCCGGCGTCCGATCCGGTCGCCGAGCGCCCCCATGGTGACCAGGAACCCGGCGAGCATGAAGGAGTAGATGTCGAGGATCCACAGCTGCTCGGTGGGGCCCGCGTGCAGGTCGGCGCTGAGCCGGGGGACGGCGACGAACAGGACGGAGGTGTCCAGCGCGATCAGCGACGTGGGCAGCGCGAGGACGGCCAGGCCGACCCAGGGATTCGTCCTCACACTCCGGCGGCGGCCGGCGGCGGTGTCTGCGGTGTACATCGGGGGACCCCTTCCGGGGAGATGCGGTCGGTGGGGGGTGGCCTCTGCCGGGCTCTCGGTCGTCGGATCCCGGTTGCCGGGCTCTCGGTCGCAGGGCCTTCGGGGGCGCGGCCGGCCCTGGTGCTCGGCAGGGCCGGCCGCGAGGTGCCGCCTGCGGCGGCGGGGGATCAGGCGAGGGCGGCGGTGAGCCACTCGCCCCAGGCCTGCTCGGCGGCGGCCTGGTCGACGTCGGCGAAGACGTGGTGACCGGTCATGATCATCCCGCCGCCGCCCACGAACCGCAGCAGCGCGTCGCCCGTGCGCACCCCGAGGAAGCCCGGCTCCACGACGGTGTCCACCACGCCGGTGACCTGCCGTCCGTCGAAGGTGTAGCGCACCTCGTCGCCCTCCCGGATGTCCTTGCTGAGCCCGAGCGCGGCGACGACCGCGGCCCACGCGGTGTCCTGGTCGGGCTGGTGCGGCCCGAACGCGGCGACCGGCACGGCGGTGCGGCCGGGGAAGTGCTTGAGGTACAGCGCGAGGCTCCGCAGGTAGAGCGGGTTGCCCTTGCGCAGCGCGTCGTACTGGTCCTCCCAGTCGCCGGTCAGGATGCCGCTGTGCACGAGGCGCAGGGCGGTGGCGGAGCCCTCGCGGGCCTCGATGAGGTACTCGAACGCCATGAACGCGCCGTCCTCCGCGGGCTCGCCGCGGTAGGCGAAGCGGTGGTTGGGCTCCCAGACCGTGACCGTCGACTTGGCGGTGAAGCCGGGCATCGTCATGCTGCCGGCGCCGCCCTCACGGGGCTCGACCTCGTTGCGCCCCATGAACCACGAGTCGATGCCGGGCCCGGTGGCGATGGCTTCCCAGACCTGCTCGGGGGTGGCGTCGAGCTCGATGTCATGGGTCAGCTCGAATTCGTGCGACATTTCAAGACTCCTCGTTCTGTGCGCCGGCGGCGTTGTCCGCCCGCGATGTGATGCTCGGGTGAATGGCGATGATGACCCGGTGGTCACGGCCACCGGGCGCGTTCTCGTCGTGGTAGCGGCTCACCAGGCCGGTGACCGCCGCGGTCAGCTCCCGTGCGAAGGCCGCACGATCGGCCGCCGAGGCGAACCGCACGGTGCCGTCGAGCGCGAACGTCGCGAGCGGCTTCCCGGCCCGCGAGGCCCCGGTGACGAGCTGCCCGACCTCCTTGACCAGCCGCGCCGCGACGGCGAGCAGCCACCGCGCCGAAAGCCGGTCAGGAGACCGCTCAGGATCGGGTTCCACCGCCGCCAGCGCGGTCGGCGAGATCACGAACGAGGCCGCGGTGGCCCGCAGCACCCGCTCGGTGACATTCCCCTTGCGCCGCTCCTCGACAAGCTCGACAAGCCCATGCGACTCAAGGGTTTTGAGGTGATAGTTCACCTTCTGCCGCGGCAGCCCGACCACGCCCGCAAGGCTGGTAGCCGAATGCGGCTGCACAAGCAGCCCCAACAGCCGCGCCCGAGTCGGATCCAGCGCCACCTCCGCGGCCCCGGCCTCCTCAATGACTCCCACTTCGAACATGCCCTCACGCTACCCACCGACAGCTATAACTGTCAAGACAAAAAAACTTGTCGGTCCAAAGAGGGCCCAGACCTGGGGATTCCAGGGACGTGATGACGGCTCCGGGGCCGTGACGAGGGCTCCCGGCCGTGATGAGGGCTCCCGGCCGTGATGAGAGCTCGAGAGGGCGTGTGGGGGCTCCGGGGGATGCGCTGCGGACTACGCGCGCACGCCCCCACCCGCTCTACTGGGTGTTCGCTCTTCCGGCGCCGATACGGCGGGACGTAGTCCGGTGAAATCGGCGCCGCCGTATGGCGGGCAACCCGCGTGTCTGCGGGCGCCGGTGGGAATGGTCCTTGCTTTAGGCGCGCTTCGCGCGGAAAGGCGCAAGGGCTGTTCTCCTGCGGGGGACACCCCCGCACCCCCGAGCCTGCCGGGCTCATCCTTCCCACCGCGACGTGTGCAGGCGGGTCGGTGTCCCGCCGTACGGCGGCGCCGGATTCGGCGTACCACTTCCCGCCGACCCGGCGCCGTTGAATACGAACCCCGACGAGGCGGCTGGGCTTCGGGGTGCGGTCGTACACCACATTCGTGGACGTGACCCGTCGGGACGGTCTGCGCCGGGAGAGCGATGAGCCCGGCAGGTTCGGGGGGTGCGGGGGCCCCGCAGGGGAACAGCCCTTGCGCCTTCGCGCGAAGCGCGTTCACCGCAAGGGCCGTTTCCGTGCGAAGTGCGCTCACCGCAAGGGCCGTTTCCGCCGGCGCTCCCACGCACGCGGGTTACCCCGCCGACTTCGCCGTACCGGCGCCGGTAGACCGACCGGGGGGTGTTTTCGCTCGGTCGTTCCGCCGGGGGTGGGGTCAGGCTGCTTTGGAGAGGAAGTTCAGGGCGGTGGCGAGGGGGCGTAGGGGGATGCCGTGGTGGTGTAGCAGGGTGACTGCGTGGTTGGAGCCGTCGGCGAGGAGGCCGCGGAGGAGGTCTTCGCCGGTTATTTGGGGGGTGTGGTGGTGGTTGGCGGCTACCTCGATCACTTTGCGGGCTCGGGGGGTTAGGGGCAGGTCGCCGGGGGGGCCGGAGAGGGTCAGGCGGAGGGGGCGGGTGGGGGAGCGGTGGAGGTGCCAGCGGGTGGGGTCGTCCAGGGGGATGACGGTGGACATGCGGTGGCGTACCCGGGTCAGGTCGATGCCGAGGGTGGCGAGGAGGTCGTGGTCGGTGGGGGAGAGGATCTCGGGGCGGATCGCGTCGGGGGAGAGGGAGAAGGCGTCCAGGGGGTGTTCGAAGGGGCGGGTCTCGGCGAGGGCCAGGAGGATCACGTCCTCGTCGAGGGTGCGGCGGCCGGCGTCCAGGCTCAGGAGGGCGGCGCGGGCCATGGCGTGGCGGGCGGCGGGGGTGTAGCGCCGGAGCATGTTCACGGTCGGGTCTCCTGAGTCTCCGCTGGGGGATCGACGACGCGGTGGGCGTGTTTGCGGTGCGCCGACTGGCGCCGGACGCCCAGGGCGGCGGCGATCTCCTCCCAGGACCATCCCTGGGCGCGCGCGGCGCTGACGTGGACGGCCTCCAGCTCTTCGAGCAGACGGCGCAGCGCGGCCACCGCGGCCAGGCCCACCGCGGGATCCTGGCCGTCGGCGGCCTCGGCGAGTTGCGATGCCGTGTTCATGTTTGTCAGCATAAGCTGACGGAGGCCATCCTGTCAGCATGAGCTGACAATCAGCGGGCGAGAATGTCGTCCAGGTTGTAGTCGACCGGGCTCTCCAGCTGCGCGTACGTGCAGGACTCCGGCGTGCGGTCGGTCCGGTACCGCCGGAACTGCGCGGTGTGCCGGAACCGGTTGCCCTCCATGTGGTCGTAGGCGACCTCGATCACCAGCTCGGGGCGCAGCGGGATGAACGACAGGTCCTTGGTGGCGTTCCAGCGCGAGACGGCGCCCGGCATGCGCTGGGCGGTCCCCATGGTCTGGGTCATCCAGCCCGCCCAGGGGTGCTCGGCCAGGTCGTCCAGCAGGTACGGCTTGAGCTCCTCGACCAGCTCGGCGCGCCGCTTCATCGGGAAGGACGCCGAGACGCCCACGTGGTGCAGCACGCCCTCGGTGTCGTACAGGCCGAGCAGCAGCGAGCCGACGATCGGGCCTGTCTTGTGCTCGCGGTACCCGGCCACCACGACGTCGGCGGTGCGCTCGTGCTTCACCTTGAACATCGTGCGCTTGTCGGGCTCGTACGGCTTGTCGCGGGGCTTGACGATGATGCCGTCCAGCCCGGCGCCCTCGAACATCTCGAACCACTCGCCGGCCCGCTCGCCGGAGTCGGTGACCGGCGTGAGGCGCACCCGGTCCCCGGCGCCGGCCAGCACGTCCACGAGCCGGGCGCGGCGTTCGCCGAACGACGTCGTCATGAGGTCGAGGTCCCCCGCGGCGAGCAGGTCGAAGGCGATGAACGACGCGGGCGTCTGCTCGGCGAGCAGCCGCACCCGGGAGGCCGCCGGGTGGATGCGCTGCTGCAGGGTGTCGAAGTCCAGCACCTGGCCCTTGCGCACCACGATCTCGCCGTCCACCACGCAGCGCTCGGGCAGCTCGCGCCGGACCGCCTCGACCAGCTCGGGGAAGTACCGGGTGAACGGCCGCTCGTTGCGGCTGCCGAGGTACACCTCGTCGCCGTCGCGGAACACGATGCAGCGGAACCCGTCCCACTTGGGCTCGTACAGCAGGTTCCCGTCCTGCGCGGGCATCGCCTTGATCGGCTTGGCCAGCATCGGCGGCACCGGCGGCCGGACGGGAAGGTTCATCTCGGGCGGCGGCTCCAGCGGAGCGGACGGGCTCATGAGGGCTCCCGGGTGTACTTGCAGAACAGGAAACCGTCCTCTTCCAGGACGTGCGCGAGGGTCATCGGGGTGTGCGACGGCGGGCCGTCGAGGATGCGGGCCGCGTCGCCGCCGGTCAGCACCGGGCTGATGGTGAGGCACAGCTCGTCCACCACCCCGGCCGCCGCCATCTGGGCGTTGATCCGCGGGCCGCCCTCGCACAGCACCCGCCCGAGGCCGCGCCGCGCGAGCTCGGCCAGGGCTAGCGCCATGTCGACGCCGGTGTCACCCGCCACGACGACGTCGGCGTGTTCGGCGGCGCGCTTCCTGGCGTCCTCGGGGGCGTCCGCGGTGGTGATCACGATGGTCCGGGCCGCGGCCTCGGTGAACAGGGGGGCGGTCAGGTCGAGGTCCAGCCGCCTGGTGATGACCGCGACCGGCGGCGCGGGGGGCCGTCCCTCGCGCAGCGCCGCCCAGGAGGCGCGCGGCCGTGCCGGGCCGTACCCCTCGGCGCGTACGGTCGCGGCGCCGGCCACCACCACGTCGGCCAGGCCGCGCAGCACGCCGAAGATCTGCCGGTCGCCCTTGCTGGACAACCCCTCGGACAGCCCGCCGAGCCAGGCGCCGCCGTCGGCGCCCGCCACCATGTTGAGCCGCAGCCACTGGTCGCGCGGGTACGCGTAGGCAGCGGCGAGGTCCACCTCGCCCGCCGGGCCGGGAAGGATGCGTCGCACGCCCTCTACCTTGGCACAGGCGCACCGGGAGCCCCAGCCGGGGGAGTGCGTGGGTTCAGGAACGTGCCGTGGAGCGCAGGATCCGCATGGAACGGTTGGTCACCGTCAGCGTGGCGTCCGGCTCGAAGGCACGCTCGGCGGGACGTGCGGGCCACGACTCGTTCTCCGCGGTGTCGAGGACGGGGTGCCATCCGGGCGCGAAGCCGGCGCCGGGCAGCGTGTAGGTGATGTTCTCGTGGTGGGCGTTGATCAGCAGCAGGAACGAGTCGTCGACGATCCGCTCGCCGCGCGGCCCAGGCTCGCTGATCGCCTCGCCGTTGAGGAACACCGCCATCGCCTTGCCGAACCCGCTGTGCCAGTCGCTGGAGGTCATCTCTTTGCCGGACGGCGTCAGCCACACGATGTCGCGCACGTCGCCCTCGGGCATGCTGCCCTGGAAGAACCGGCGCCGCCGGAACACCGGGTGCTCGCCGCGGAACCGCGCGAGCCCCTGGACGAACGACAGCAGGTCGCCCTCGGGCTTCAGCAGCGACCAGTCGACCCAGGACACCTCGTTGTCCTGGCAGTAGGCGTTGTTGTTGCCGCCCTGGGTGCGGCCGATCTCGTCGCCGTGCAGCAGCATCGGCACGCCTTGCGACACGTACAGCGTGGTGAGGAAGTTGCGGCGCTGGCGGCGGCGCAGCCCGACGATCGCCGGGTCCTCCACCGGGCCCTCGGCACCGCAGTTCCACGAGCGGTTGTCGTCGGTGCCGTCGCGGTTGTCCTCGGCGTTGGCCTCGTTGTGCTTGCGGTCGTAGGACACCAGGTCGGTGAGGGGGAAGCCGTCGTGGCAGGTCACGAAGTTGATGGACGCGACCGGGCGGCGCCCGCTGGTGGCGTAGAGGTCGGAGGAGCCGGCGAGGCGGGAGGCGAACTCCGGCAGCGCCGACGGGCCGCCGCGCCAGAAGTCGCGCACGCTGTCGCGGTACTTGCCGTTCCACTCGGTCCACAGCGGCGGGAAGTTGCCCACTTGGTACCCGCCGGGCCCGACGTCCCACGGCTCGGCGATCAGCTTGACCTGGGAGATCACCGGGTCCTGCTGGATGAGGTCGAAGAACGCCGACAGCCGGTCGACGTCGTGCAGCTCGCGGGCCAGCGCGGCGGCGAGGTCGAACCTGAAGCCGTCCACGTGCATCTCCAGCACCCAGTAGCGCAGCGAGTCCATGATGAGCTGCAGGGCGTGCGGGGAGCGGACGTTGAGGGAGTTGCCGCAGCCGGTGTAGTCGAGCAGCAGGTGGCGGTCGGCGTCCAGCAGCCGGTAGTACGCGGCGTTGTCGATGCCGCGGTAGGCCAGCGTGGGGCCCATGTGGTCGCCCTCGGCGGTGTGGTTGTAGACCACGTCGAGGATCACCTCGATGCCCGCCTCGTGCAGCGTGCGGACCATGGACTTGAACTCCAGCACCTGCTCGCCGCGCTGGCCGGAGCTTGAGTAGGCGTTGTGCGGGGCCAGGAACGCGATCGTGTTGTAGCCCCAGTAGTTGGTCAGCCCCCGGGCCACCATCGCGTGCTCGGGCACGAACTGGTGCACCGGCATCAGCTCCACCGCGGTCACGCCGAGGCCGAGCAGGTGGTCGACGACCGCCGGGTGGGCCAGGCCCGCGTAGGTGCCGCGCTGGTGTTCCGGCACCTGCGGGTGGCGCATGGTCAGCCCGCGCACGTGCGCCTCGTAGATCACGGTCTGGTGGTACGGCGTGCGGGGCGAGCGGTCGTCGCCCCAGTCGAAGAAGGGGTTGACCACGACGTTCTTCGGCATGAACGACGCGCTGTCGGCAGGGTTGTGCCGTCCCGGGTCGGTGATCATGTACGAGAACAGCGACCGGTCCCAGGCGACCTCGCCCTCCACGGCCTTGGTGTAGGGGTCGAGCAGCAGCTTGGTGGGGTCGCAGCGGTGGCCGCGCGCCGGGTCGTACGGCCCGTGCACGCGGTAGCCGTACCGCTGGCCGGGCAGGACGCCGGGGAGGTAGCCGTGCCAGACGAAGCCGTCGACCTCGGGCAGGTCGATGCGGGTCTCGGCGCCGGCGTCGTCGAAGAGGCAGAGCTCGACCCGCTCGGCGACCTCGGAGAAGAGCGCGAAGCTCGTCCCCCTGCCGTCCCAGGTGGCGCCCAGGGGATACGGCTCTCCGGGCCATACCTCACGCATTTAGCCTCATCGTGGTCGTGGAACGGTCCGCGGTGCCGCCCGATCCCGTGGCTTGTGTCCCTGTGCTGACCCCAGCGCCCGTCCGCTTCCTCCAGTGCTCCAGTGCGGCCCCGTTGCCGTCGTACCCGGACGTCCGCGTCCCGGCGCTACTGTCGATGGTAGGGCCGGGCGCCCGATTTACCAGATCTTTCGCCGCAGGTGGTCCCCCGGTTACGCCTCGTCAAACTACCCGAAAGCCTAAATATCCGGACATGGGACGGCCCCCGCGCGGCGGGTGCCGCACGGGGGCCGTCCTTCGCCCGCGTCAGATCAGCTCGGCGTTCAGCGTGATCGTGGTGCCGGTCAGCGCCTTGCTCACCGGGCAGTTGGCCTTGGCGCCCTCGGCGGCGGCCTGGAAGTCCTCGGCCGAGATGCCGGGCACCTGAGCCCGCACCGACAGCACGATGCCGGTGATGCCCTCACCCGGCTGGAACGTCACGTCCGCCTTGGTCTCCACCGACTGCGGCGGCGTGCCCGCCTGGGCGAGGCCGTGCGACAGCGCCATGGAGAAGCACGAGGAGTGCGCCGCCGCGATGAGCTCCTCCGGGCTGGTCTTGCCGTTCGCCTGCTCGGCCCGCGAGGGCCAGGACACGTCGAAGGTGCCGACCCCCGAGGTGTCGAGCGAGACGGTGCCGGAGCCGTCGAGCAGCGCGCCCTTCCACTGCGTCGTGGCGGTACGAGTCGTCGCCATCGCGACCATCCTTCCGATACTGAATCCGTTACAGACCGAACCTACACGCGCGCCTGGTGCGCCCGGTGCTCGGCACGGACGAGATCCTCCACCTCGGCCCGCAGGGCGAGGAAGCCCGGGGAGCGCTTGAGCTCCAGCGCCCGTTCGGACGGCAGGTCCACCACCATGTCGCGGGCGATCCTGCCGGGGTCGCAGGACAGCACGAGCACCCGGCCGCCGAGGAAGACGGCCTCCTCCACGTCGTGCGTCACCATGATCACGGTGGTGGGCTCGTCCCGCCACACCTGGCGGACGAAGATCTGCATGTCCTCCTTGGTCTGCACGTCCAGCGCGCCGAACGGCTCGTCCAGCAGCAGCACCCGCGGCGAGCAGGCCAGCGCCCTGGCGATCGCCACCCGCTGCTGCTGCCCGCCCGACAGCTTCCCCGGCAGCACCGAGGCCATCGACCCCAGCCCCACCTCGTCCAGCAGGCGGGCCACCCGCTCGTCCCGCTCCCGTCGCGGCACGCCGAGCGACTCCAGGCCGAAGGCCACGTTCCGCGCGACGCTGCGCCAGGGATACAGCGAGGAGGTCTGGAACACCAGCCCGCGCTCGGGGCCCGGCCCGGTCACCTCGTGGCCGTCCAGCAGCACCCGCCCCGTGGTCGGCCGGGTCAGCCCGGCGATCAGCGACAGCAGGGTCGACTTGCCCGACCCGCTGGCGCCCACCACGCACACGAACTCCCCGGCGCCGATCGTGAGGTCCAGGTCGGCCAGCACCGGCCGTCCCGGCGCGAACTCCTTGCCCACCGAGGAGAGCCGCAGCGTCACACCGACCACCTCCCCACGCGGGCGCGCAGCAGCCGCAGCGTCACGTCGATGGTCAGGCCGATGAGGCCGATCACCACCAGGATGGCGAAGATCTTGTCGGTCTGCAGGAACCGCTGGGCCCGGGTGATGCGGTAGCCGAGGCCGGAGGTCGCCGCGATCAGCTCGGCCACCACCACGAAGTTCCACGCCGCCGCCGCGTTGACCCGCATCGCGTCGATCATGCCGGGCAGCGCGTACGGGAACACGACCCGCGCCGCCACCCGTACCCGCCGCGCACCGAGCGTCGCCGACACCTCCAGCAGCCGGCGGGGCACCTGCCGCACCGCGTCCGCGGTCATCAGGGTGTTGAAGAACACCACGCCGAGCACCAGCAGCGCCACCTTGGACGCCTCGCCGATGCCCAGCCAGATGATCAGCAACGGGATGAACGCCGAGGCCGGCAGGTAGCGCAGCAGCCCGATCACCGGCTCCAAGAGCGCCTGCGCGGCGGGCAGCGCCCCCATGGTGAACCCCAGCGGCACCGAGACGAGCACGGCGAGCACGAAGCCGAGGCCGATGCGGCCGAGGCTGGCCGACAGGTCCGACCACAGCTCGCCGCTCGCCGCCATCTCGGCCCCCGCCGCCCATACGGCGGCGGGCGAGGGCAGGAACGCCGGGTCGATCGCCCCGCTCGCGCTGAGCGCCGCCCAGGCCGCCAGCGGGCCGAGCACCGACGCCGCGCGCAGCCCCCAGGCGACCGGCGCGGACACGCCGCCGTGCAGCAGCCTGATGCGCCGCGCCCGGGGCGCGGCGTCGACCGGCGCGTCGATGACGACCCCCGCGCTCACGGCTGGACCGACATGACGAACTTCGGTTCCAGCAGGCCCTCCAGCGAGGGGGCGGCGTCCACCAGCTTGCTGGCGACGAGGAAGTCGGAGATCTGCTTGGCCCGGGACGGCAGCTCGCCGGAGAACGCCGCGCGGTTCTGCTCCAGGGTGAAGATCGAGGTGCCCTTGTCGTAGGACTGGTAGTCCGCGACGCTCACCCCGGCGCGCTTGGCCATGATCGCGAGGGCCTGGTCGCGGTTGGCGGAGATCCAGGCCAGCGTGTCGAACCACGTCTTCACCAGGGCCTGCACGCCCTTGGCGTCCCGGTCCAGCAGGTCCTTGGTCACCACCAGGTGGTCGGGGATGGCGCCGGGGAAGTCGGCGGAGGTGCTGATCGCCGCGCTGCCCGGCCGCTTGAGCGCGGTGGTGGTGAACGGCGCGAACACCCCGACCGCGTCCACCCGCCCCGCCACGAACGCGGCGGCGGCCGCGTCGGTGGGCAGCGGCTGGAACTTCACGTCCGCCTCGGTGAGACCCGCCTTCTCCAGCGCGAGCAGCAGCAGGTAGTGGTCCACCGTGCCCTGCTCGGCGGCCACCGTCATGCCCTTGAGGTCGGCGACGGTCTTCACGCCCTCCTTGGCGATGATCTGGTCGTTGCCGGTGGAGTTGTCGTTGACCAGCACGACGGTCTCCTTGGCGCCGCCCGCCACCGAGGCGAGGGTGTCGTTGAGCGTCTGGCTGTTGGCGTCGATGTTGCCGGTGGCCAGGGCGTTGAGGCTGTCGGTGTAGCTGTCGAAGTACTTCAGCTCCACCTGCACGCCGTTCTTGGCGAACAGCCCCTGCTCCTGCGCGACCTGCCAGGGGAACCAGCCGGGCCAGGCGCTGAAGCCCAGCGTGATCTTGGGCGCGGCGCCGGCGGACGGCGTGGCGGCGTCCTGGCCACCGCCGCCGCAGCCCGTGCCGAGGGCGAGGAGTAGGGCGGCGGGAAGAATGAGGCGACGGAGCATCACTCGGCTCCCCTCTCGGATTCCTGAGTGTGGTGCGTGGCGGGGGGTGCCGGGCGCTTCGGCAGGTGGCCGGCCCGGACCAGGCACCCGAGGGTGTCGCAGATGACCCGGGTGGCGATGAGGGCGGTGATCTCGGCGTTGTCGTACGGCGGGGCGCACTCGACGACCTCGATGCCGGCGAGCGGACGGGCGTCCGCGATGAGCTGGATGAACTTCAGCACCTCGCGGGGCAGGAAGCCGCCGGGCTCGGGCCAGCCGGTGCCGGGGACGAACGCCGCGTCCAGGCAGTCGACGTCGAACGACAGCCAGACCGCCTCCGCGCCGTCCCAGGCGACCTCCAGGGCGCGCTCGGCGGCGGCCTCGATGCCCATCTCGACGCAGTCGGTGACCGTCATGATGGTGGTGCCGCGCTCGCGGCCCACCTTCACGCCGGGGCGGGGGGCCTGCCAGCCGCCGATGCCGATCTGCACCAGGTTCTTCGGCGGCACGTTCGGCAGGTCGGTCGCGTGGAACCACGGCGTGGTGTGCATCCGCTCGTCCAGGTCGGTCTCCTGGGTGTCCACGTGGCGGTCGAAGTGGATGATGCCGACGTTGCCCTGGACGTGCTCGGCCACGCCCCGCACCGTCGGGTAGCCGATGGAGTGGTCGCCGCCGAGCACCACGGGGAACGCGCCGCTGGCGTAGACGTGCGAGACGGCCTTGCTGATCTGGTCGAAGGTCTTCTCGATGTTGGCGGGGATGGTGAACACGTCCCCGAGGTCGGCGATGGTGATCGACTCGCGCAGGTCGACGCCCAGCTCGAAGCTGTACGGCCCGTACAGCGCGGAGATCTTGCGGATGCCCTGCGGGCCGAACCGCGTCCCCGAGCGGTAGGTGGTGCCGCCGTCGAACGGCGCGCCGAGCACCGCCACGTCGTACTCGCCGCACCTGCGCACGTCCTCCACGTACGGGGCCTTGAGGAACGTGTTGATCCCGGCGAAGTGCGGCAGCTCCCCGCGGGAGAAGGTGGGGATGGTGCGGTCGACGATGGAGTCCGCGCCGGGCAGGCCGAGCTCCAGGCCGCGCTCGATCTCGCGGCGGTGCATGGTCTGGGGCAGCTCCGCCTCGCGCTCGACGGCGTAGCGGGCCTCGGGTCCGTAGTGGTCGTGAAGGTGGCCCACGGCACTCCCTCTCGGAAAATGCCTCACTCAGGAGGCAGCCGACAAGACTGTCTCCCGGGTTTTTGTCCCGCCGTGGAACGGCCACCCCGCGCGGACGGCCGCCTGCACCTCTCGGACCAGCCCCTCGCCTCGCGGCCGAGAGCGGAACCCTAGATGCGCCTCCCCCTTACCGGGCGAGTCCCCTTCATGACAGCGCCGGGCTGTTTCCACCGCGTTTCCGAGCGGTAGCGGCTCGGTGACGTGATGTCCCGCGCCGTCCCGGCGGCCCCACCCGCCGAGGTGGGCCGTCGAGGTGTGAAAGCTTCACGAAAAGATCGGGAACTCCGGCGGCAAGTATCGGGAGGTCCGCGGACGTCCGCGCGGCGCGCATCCCGGTGCCGTGTGTAAGAACGGTCCTGACAGTTCTCCGCCGCCCGGACGCGGCTCCGAAGACGGTCCGCCGGGTGATCGGCCGACGCCGGGCCGGTGGAGGCTTCTCCCGCCGCCGCGGAATCGGGTCTTCGGGCCTCGGTGGTTCCGAAAGTTTCGGGTGCCGGGGCGCCTGGTGGCCCAGCCCTCGGCTGTGACCAGGGCCCACGAAATTCGGCTCCACAGGCGTTGACTGAGGCCTTGACGGACCTCTGTCCGGCGCCTATATTTCCGCGATATTAACAGGACAGTGTGAAAGTTTCGGGCCCATCGCCCGGATGTTTGCCGTCGGAGCTGCGATCACCCGATGACACGGAGGCGCGAGGATGGGCACAGCCAGGACGATCGACTCGTCACCTGGCACCCGGGATCCGCACGAGACCAAGCCCGAGCCGGCCCGCCGGAAGCACTCCGGAGGCCGCACCTGGCGGCAGGCGTTACGCCGCGACTGGCAGCTCTACACGCTGGCGATTCTCCCGCTGCTGTTCTTCTTGATCTTCCGGTACCTCCCGATGATCGGCAACGTGATCGCCTTCCGGAAGTTCCGGCCCGGCGGCAGCGTGCTGGGCGAGGAATGGGTGGGCCTTCGCTACGTGCGGATGTTCCTGAGTGATCCGACGTTCTGGCATGTGTTCACCAACACCTTGATCATCGGTGGGCTCACCCTGCTGTTCTGCTTCCCGATGCCGATCATGCTCGCCCTGCTGATCAACGAGGTCAGGCACCAGCGCCTCAGGCGGTTCGTCCAGTCGGTGTCCTACCTGCCGCACTTCCTGTCGATGGTGGTCGTCGCCGGACTCGTCTTCGAGATGCTGTCGCTCGACGGGCCGGTGAACCAGCTCCTGCGCGCGATGGGCGACGACCCCGTCGCGTTCATCCAGCAGGCGGAATGGTTCCGGACGATCTACGTCTCCTCGGAGATGTGGCAGACCGTCGGCTGGGGGACGATCCTCTACCTCGCCGCGCTCACCACCATCGACGACCAGCTGTACGAGGCGGCCCGGATCGACGGCGCGGGCCGGTGGCGGCAGACGTGGCACGTCACCCTGCCCGGCATCCGGCCGACCGCGGTCACCCTGCTGATCCTCAACATCGGCACGTTCATGGCGGTCGGGTTCGAGAAGATCCTGCTGCTGTACAACCCGTTGACGTTTCCGACCGCCGACGTGATCTCCACGTACCTGTACCGGATGGGCATCCTGTCCAACAGCTTCAGCTACGCCGCGGCGATCGGCCTGTTCGAGGCCGTGATCGGCCTGACCCTGGTCCTGTCGGCGAACCTCATCTCCCGCCGCACCGTAGGAGCGAGCCTGTGGTGACCGTGGACAGGACCAGGGGCTACCGCGTCTTCCAGGGCGTCAACGCCGTCATCCTCACCGTCGTCGTGCTCGTGACCCTGTACCCCTTCGTCAACATCCTCGCCCGCTCGTTCAGCGACGAGAACGCCATCCGGTCGGGACAGGTCAACCTCATCCCTCGCGGGTTCACCCTCAAGACCTACGAGTACATGATCTCCGACCCGATGTTCTGGACGAACTACCGCAACACGGTGGTGTACACGGTCGTCGCCACGCTGATCGCGATGGTGATGACCACCTGCTACGCCTACGTGCTGTCCAAGCACCATCTCAAGGGCCGCAAGATCCTGATCGGGATCGCCGTCTTCACCATGTTCTTCACCGGCGGCCTCATCCCCAACTACGTGCTGGTCACCAGCCTCGGCCTGAAGGACAGCATCTGGGCGGTCGTCCTGCCCAACGCCGTCAACGTCTTCAACCTCCTGATCATGAAGACCTTCTTCGAGAGCCTGCCGGCCGAGCTGGAGGAGGCCGCCGCGATCGACGGCATGAACACCTACGGCATCCTGCTGCGGATCGTGCTGCCGCTGTCGAAGGCCGTCATCGCCGCGATGGTGCTCTTCTACGCCGTCGCCTTCTGGAACTCATGGTTCACCGCGTTCCTCTACATGAGCCAGTCGGAGCTCTTCCCGGTGACCGTCTACCTGCGCAACCTGCTGGCGGGCGCCACCACCGCGACGTCCATCGGCGCCGACGCCACCGACATGACGGTGGCCGCCAACATCAAGTCGGTGACCATGGTGCTCACGATCCTTCCCATCGTCGGTCTCTACCCCTTCCTCCAGCGGTACTTCGTCTCCGGGGTCATGATCGGCGCGGTCAAAGGCTAGGTCTCGCCGCCTCAGGCACTCCCCCGCAACCCCCCCGAGGGAAAGGACTTCCATGTACGAGATGAACCGCCGTCAGGCGCTGGTCGCCATAGGTGCGTTCCTCGCAGTCGCCGGCTGCGGTGGCGGTGAGGAACCCAAGAAGACGGCCGACAACTTCGCGGCCAACCGGGACGGCGCGATGCCGAACTACGGCGTGGGCACCCAGTTCAAGGCCGCCGCGCCGCTCACGTTCACCGTCCTGTACAACAACCACCCGTTCTATCCGCTGAAGAAGGAGTGGCTGTTCTGGTCGGAGCTGACCAAGCGGACCAACGTGACGCTCCAGCCGAGCGTGGTGCCGCTCAGCGACTACGAGAACAAGCGCAGCCTGATGATCGGCGCCGGTGACGCCCCCCTCATCATCCCGAAGACCTACCCCGCCCAGGAGACCCCCTTCGTCGCCTCCGGTGCCATCCTCCCGGTCAGCGACTACATGGACCTGATGCCGAACTTCAAAGAGAAGATCGCCAAGTGGAACCTCCAGGGTGACGTGGACACGCTCCGCCAGTCGGACGGCCGCTTCTACCTGCTCCCCGGCGTCCACCAGGACTACTGGGTGGACTACACGCTGGCGGTCCGCTCGGACATCCTGGAGAAGCTCGGGCTCGACATCCCGGAGACCTGGGACGACGTGCACGCCATGCTGAAGGCGATGAAGCAGGAGTACCCCGACTCCTACCCCCTGTCCGACCGGTGGGGCGTCCCCACGCCCGGCGGCAACCTGCTGAACATCCTCGGCACGGCCTACGGCGCCCCCGGCGGCTGGGGCTACCGCAACGGCGTGATCTGGGACTCGAACGCCCAGAAGTTCGCCTTCACCGGCGCCACCGAGTCGTACAAGCAGATCATCCAGTACCTCAACACGCTGGTGAAGGAGAAGCTGCTCGATCCGGAGAGCTTCACCCAGACCGACGACCAGGCGATCCAGAAGCTGGTGTCCGGCAAGTCCTTCGTGATCAGCACGAACGCGCAGACGCTGGTCAACGAGTACCGGCCGCCGTTGCTGAAGGCGAACTCGAAGGCCAAGCTCGTCAAGATCCCCGTGCCCATCGGGTCGCTCGGGCCGATCAAGGCCGGTCACCACCAGACCCGCCTGGAGAACGGCATCATGATCTCCAAGAAGGCCCGCGACGGCAAGAACTTCGTCGCCATGATGCAGTTCGTCGACTGGCTCTGGTACTCCGACGCGGGCCAGGAGTTCGCCAAGTGGGGCGTCGAGGGGGTCACCCACACCAAGGGCGGTCCCCGGGGGTACGAGCTGACGCCGGACGTCGACTACGTCGGGCTCAACCCCAAGGGGAAGAAGCACCTGCAGAAGGACTTCGGCTTCGGCAACGGCGTGTTCGCCTACGGCGGGAGCACCGAGCTCCTCCAGTCGACCTTCTCCGAGGAGGAGGTGGCGTTCCAGAAGGTGATGAACGCCAGGCCCGCCCTGCCGGTGGAGCCGCCGCACCCGCTCACCGACGAGGAGCGCGAGCAGGTGACCCTGTGGGAGTCGCCGTTGAAGGACCACGTCACCCAGAACACCCTCGGTTTCATCCTCGGCAAGCGCGACCTCGGCGAGTGGGACGCCTACGTCGCCGAGCTCGACGGCAAGAACATGACGGCCTACGTCACCTTGGTGAACAACGCCTACGACCGCTACAAGAAGGAACACGGCTGACCCTCGCCGCCCGATGCCGCCTGGAGGCGCCATGACCGACACGACGGCCGCCCCCAGGTTCGGCCAAGGGCCCCTCTCCCGTGTCTCCGCGCTCGTCTACACCCTGCTCGTGGTCGAGGTGATGTTCCTGGCCGCCACCCTGCCGGGCCTGGCCGGACTCGTCCTCCTCGACCGGGACGCCGCCAACGTCCCGCTGGCCGCGGTCTGCCTGCTTCCGGTGGGCCCCGCGCTCTCGGCGGCGTTGTACGCGCTGCACCACCGCCGCCTGGACCTCACCGACCTCCATCCCAGGGCGGCGTTCTGGCGCGGCTACAAGGCGAACGTCCGCGGGGTCCTGAAGCTCTGGGTCCCGTGGCTGGTGTGGATGGCGGTCATCGGGGCGAACCTCGCGAACTTCGCCGCCGCCGGGGTCCCGGACTGGTGGGCGGCGCTGTCGGTCCTCATCGCGGTGGCGGCGACCCTCTGGGTCGCCAACGCCCTGGTGATCACCTCGTTGTTCGCGTTCCGGGCGAGGGACGTGGCGCGCCTGGCCGCGTACTTCCTCACCCGCTCGCCCCGGGCCTCCCTCGGCAACGCGGGCCTGCTGGTCGTGGCGGCCGTCCTCACGCTGGTGGCCTCCGAGGCGGTGCCGGCGCTGCTGGCCTCCGTGTTCGCGTCGGCGGTCCTGCTGAACAGCCGCGCCGTGGTCGCCGAGGTCCGGGACAGATTCACGGCGGCCTCGTGACGGTTCCCGTGCCGGACGGCGTCCACCCCGCGTGGCTGCCGCCGGAGGCCTTCCGGGCGATCGGGTCGCGCCGCACGCTCGTGCGCGGCGACGGCCCGCTCGTCGACACCGTGCGGGACGAGGTGACGCTGGCCTGCGTCCGGTACGGCGGCCGGGTGCGGCACCCGTTGCCCGGCGGCCGGGACGGTCCCGGCCCGCCCCCGGACCTCGTGCTCGCGCTCCGCTCGGCGGGACCCCTGCCCGCCGTCGCGGAGACGGTCCTGGCCGGGTTCGGCGCGATCGGCGACGAGGGGTTCGTCGTCGCCCGCCACGACGGCGTCACGGTGGTGCTCGCCGACGAACCGGCCGGCCTGCTGTACGGCCTGTTCCACGTGGTCCGGCTCGGCGAGCGCGCGTTCGGGGCCGCGGTCCCCGCGGAGCACCACCGGCCGGCGACGCGCCGCCGCATGCTCGACCACTGGGACAACGTCGACGTGCATCCGGTGATGGGCCAGGTCGAGCGCGGGTACGCGGGCGGCTCGCTCTTCTGGCGGGACGGCGTCCTGCGCGAGGATCTGAGCCGGGTGCGGGCCTACGGGCGGCTGCTGGCCGCGTGCGGCGTCAACGCGGTCGCGGTGAACAACGTGAACGTGCACGCCACGGAGGCGAGCCTGCTGACGGACCGGCTCGGCGACGTGGCCGCGATCGCCGCGGAGCTGCGGCCCTACGGCATCAGGGTGCACCTGTCGGTGAGGTTCTCCTCGCCCGTCGTCCTCGGCGGGCCGCCGACCGCCGACCCGCTCGACGAGGACGTGCGCAAGTGGTGGGCGGCGGTCACCGAGCGGGTGTACGCGAGGATCCCCGACTTCGGCGGCTACGTGGTGAAGGCCGACTCCGAGGGCCAGCCCGGCCCGTTCACCTACGGCCGCAGCCACGCCGACGGCGCGAACGCGCTCGCCGACGCGCTGGAGCCGTTCGGCGGGGTCGTCCACTGGCGCGCCTTCGTGTACGACCACCGGCAGGACTGGCGGGACCGGGCGACCGACCGGGCGCGCGCGGCCCACGACCACTTCGTCCCGCTCGACGGGCTGTTCCGCGGCAACGTGATCCTCCAGGTGAAGCACGGCCCGATGGACTTCCAGGTGCGCGAGCCGGTGTCGCCGGTCGTCGCGGCCATGCCCGCCACCCGCCTGGCCGTGGAGCTCCAGGTGACGCAGGAGTACACCGGCCAGCAGCGGCACGTGTGCTACCTCGCCCCCATGTGGAGCGATGTGCTCGGGTTCCGCCCGTGGGGCCCCGCCGGGCCGGCCGTGGCGCGGCTCGCCGCCGGCGCGGCGGGGGACGGCGGCGGCCTGGTCGCGGTCTCCAACGCGGGCGACGACCCCTACTGGACCGGTCACCCGCTCGCGCAGGCCAACCTGTACGCGTTCGGGCGGCTCGCCTGGGCGCCGGGCGCGGACCCGGCCACGATCCTCGACGAGTGGATCGACCTCACCTTCGCGCCGTCGGCACCCGGCGGCCTGGAACGGCTGCGGCCCACCCTGCACGCGATCATGGACGACTCCTGGCGCACGTACGAGCGGTACACCGCGCCGCTCGGCGTCGGGTTCATGGTCCGCCCCGGCCACCACTACGGTCCCGACGTGGACGGGTACGAGTACACGCCCTGGGGCACCTACCACTTCGCCGACCGCGACGGCGTCGGCGTGGACCGCACGCGCGCCACCGGGACCGGGTTCACCGGCCAGTACCCGCCGCCCTGGTCGGAGGTCTACGAGCGGCTGGAGCGGTGCCCCGACGAGCTGCTGCTGTTCTTCCACCACGTCCCGTACGGGCATGTGCTGCGCAACGGGTCCACCGTGATCCAGCACATCTACGACACCCACTTCGCCGGCGCCGAGCAGGTGGCCGAGGCCCGGTCGCTCTGGGAGCGGCTCGCCGGCACCGGCTCGGTGGACCCCGCCCTGCACGCCCGTGTGAAGGCACTCATCGACGAGCAACTCCGCTGCGCGGAGGAGTGGCGCGACCAGATCAACGCCTACTTCTTCCGCAAATCAGGCGTGCCCGACGCCCACGGCCGCCGCATCCCGTGACACCCGAATTTCCTGGCGCCGCCTTGAACGTTTCACTGATGGTGTCCCTTCGCGGGGGCCGCGGCGCTGCCACGGACCATCAGATCGGTGGTGAGGATGAGGCGGCTGTGCGGCAGCGGCTCGTCACGGGTGAGGGCGACCACCATGGACGCGGCGGCCATGCCCATCTCCCTGAGCGGCTGGCGGACGGTGGTCAGTGGCGGGGTCACCCACTGCGCCGGGGTCAGGTCGTCGAAGCCGACCACGCTGATGTCCTCGGGCACTCGCAGGCCCAGGCGGGCCGCCGCCTGGTAGACCCCCATGGCCAGCCGGTCGTTGGACGCGAAGATCGCGGTCGGTGGCTCCGGCAGGGCCAGGAGCGACAGCGCGCGCGTGATGCCGTCCTCGAAGCGGAACTCGGCCTCGCTGACCAGCGACGGGTCCACCGGGACACCCGCCTGGTCCAGCGCGGCGCGGTACCCGTCGAGCCGGGCCCTGGCCGACAGCAGGTGCGGCGGCCCGGTGATGATGGCGATGCGCCGATGCCCCAGTTCGAGCAGGTGACGGGTGGCCATGAGCCCCCCGCTCCAGTTCCCCGCCCCCACCGACGGCACCTCGTGCCCCGGCTCACCCGTAGGGTCCACCAGCACCAGGGGGATGCTCCGCCTGCGGAGTTGCTCCCGCTGCTCCCCGGTGAACCCCGAGAACACCGCGATCACCCCCGCCGGCCTCCGGTGGACGACCCCTTCGAACCACTCCGGATCCGCGATCTGCCTGCCCTGCAGCTGCGAGAGCGCGAGTGACAGCCGGTGCTTCCGCGTCACCTCCTCGACCCCGGAGATGATCTCCATGGCGTACCCCGACGCCGGCTCCAGCTCATGAAAGACCAGCTCGACCATGGCGGTCCTGCTCGCAGGCCTCCGCTGCCGCCGATAACCGTGCTCCTCGATGATCCTTTGAATGATCGCCCGAGTGCTGAGAGAGACCTCGGCCTTGCCGTTGACGACCTTGGACACCGTCGAGACGGACACCTCGGCCATCTCGGCGATCTCCGCGATGGTCAGGGGTGAGGGATGCCCGCCCGCAGAAGCGGGCGACTCCCGTGAAGCGGTCATGGCAGCAGCTTAAACGTCCAGAAGCCGCATTTCGGCGATCTCACTGCTATGGCCCCGCCCTCGATGTCCGTCCGCGCGCATCGAACCGTAGGTCTCCTTTCGCACCGGGCCATGGGGCGCGCCGGAAGATGATCGGCGAGCCCGGAGCGGCTCTTATCGATGCGTTTCGCCGGCCGGGCCGAGAAATACCGGTAGCGCCGCCGCGGGCGCCACCGGATTCCCGTTGAGGAGGAAGCCGCGCATCGGGGCGGATGCCGGGGCGGGTCACCAGCCCCAGCGTTCGAGGGCGTCCTGCGGGGTGTAGTCGATCAAAGTGGCCAGGAGCGAGTAGAGAGGCCGATTACCCTTTTCCTTGGCTTTCATCGCGGCTTGGTACGCCACTTTGTCGTACGACGTGTTGACCACGGTGGCCTCCAGGGCAGGGACAAGGATGGCGCTGATGTTCTGCTCGCCGCGTTCGGCGTAGCGCGTCATCAGGTACGCCAGGTAGGCCTCGCCGCCGCACAACACCGTGGGGCGTGCGGTCTTGGAGACCACGACGGCGTCCTTGTCGCCGATGATGTGGCACTTGGCCCGCTCGAAGAAGAGCCGGGCGTACTCCGCGGCGATGTGGTTCAGTGCGAGGAAGGTGGTTTCGAGGGAGCTGAGGCTGCTGGTCAGCGTGTCCGTGGCGGTGAACAGGTAGACGCCGAGCTCACCGCTCGCGGACAGGTCCGCCTCCGTCTCGGCCGCGGCCTCGAAGAACCGTGTCATGTTGTCCGCGATCGTCTGCGAGGAGGTGGCGGCGTCGGCGTGGGACAGGTAGGAGATCTCGGCTGAGCGGCTCCACATGGCGAGCGCGGTGCAGGTCTGGACGCGTGTGGTCCACGCCGATTCTTTTCCGACGTAGTAGTACACCTGGTCTTTGTCGTCGTCGGACTTGTCGTCTCCGTCCTGTTCGACCGATACGCCCAGGTCTGACAAGTCGGTGGGGGCGGCGACCGACGGGTCCGTGAGGTCGATCCGGCGCTTCTCGGTGCCGATGACGCGGATGAGCGGATCAAGCGCGCTCACCTGGTCGAGCGTGCCGTAGAACCGGACTGAGACGCCGTCGGGGTAGACGTCCCGCAGCGCGGTCTTAAGGGGGATGCTCTGACCGGTGAGGTCGTCGACGCAGTTCTTCCCTTCGATCTTTCCGGCCACTCCCGGGACGACGGTGTCGACGACCCCGGTCCCTGCGAGCTTGTAGGTCACGAGAGTGCCCGTGGAGTTGTACCTGAGGGCCGACGGGATCTCATAGGACTCTTTGGTCTTGAGATCCCGCAGGTAATGGGTGTTCGTGGAGATCGCGCCGTTCGGCATATAACGCTCCAATCTGGTAAATGACCTGTTTTCGGATAGACGGATAACTCGAAGCGGGCCGGACCGGTCAGCGCGGTGCACGTGTGGATGCGCGTGGTCCACGCCGAGCCGGCGCCGACGTGGTAGTACTCCTGGTTCTCGTCGTCGTCGGACTTGTCCTCGGCATCCTGTTCGATCGACAGGCCGAGGCTCGAATAGCCGCCGGGGGCGCTTCGCGCCGGGTCCACGAGGTCGACCCGGCGGTTGTGGGCGTCGATGACGAATTTGAGCGCGTCCACCTTGTCCACCTGGTTGTGGGTGCCGTAGAACCGGGCCCGGGTGTGCTCGGGGTAGGCGCCCCGCAGCGCGGCCTTGAGGGGGATGAGCTGACCGGCCTCGTCGTCGACGCATTGGTTCGCGAAGATCATGCCGACCAGGCCCGGCACGATGCTGCCGACGGTCGTGGGCCCGCGAGTGTGTAGGTCACGAGGGCACCTACCGGCTCGCGTCTGAGATTGGGGGGGATGTGGTGGGTGTCCTCGGTCTTGAGGTCGCGCACGATACCCGTGGCCATGAAGATCTTGCCGCTCGGCATTGTAACGCTCCAAACTGAGGGATGACCCGTTTCCGGGCAGCCGGAGGACCGTGGTGGAGGATCGAGCCTTGCCGTGGCCCCTCACGCGAATTGACACCCCGGCGAGAGTGGCCCGAAATGAAGAAATACGGCTGGACTAATGGTGAATGTCCAACTGCTTTCGCACCATAACACTTATCGGGATCTCCGCACAGGGATAACCCGGCAAGCCGCCGGAACCGGGCAAATCCCCCAAGTGTGCGCTCAGCGAATCCTGCCCCCACCTGCCTCTGGATGCCTGCCGGGCCACCGGTTCCCCGAACCGCTCACATAACGCCAATCAGGCAAATCTGACTTATTACTCTTCTTCTCTCAATTACGGATTCGGCCCCTTTTGTGCTAGAGAGATCCGCCGGGCATACCACTGGAGCCGGTCCGAAACGGACCGGCTCCAGGGCTTGGCGTCACACGGGGGTCACACTCGGGTCCACTTCTGGTTGGAGCCGCCGGTGCAGGTCCAGATCTGCACCTTGGTGCCGTTGGCAGTGCCGGCGCCGGAGACGTCCAGGCACTTGTTCGCGCCGACGGCGGTGATGGTGCCGTCGGAGTTGAGGCGCCACTTCTGGTTGTTCTGCCCGTTGCAGTCCCAGATGATCACGCTGGTGCCGTCGGCGGTGCCCCCGCCATTGACGTCCAAGCACTTGTTGCCGTAGACCCGCAGCTCATTCGCGCTGGTCGATGCCCATTGCTGGTTGGCGCCGCCGTTGCAGTCCCAGATCTGCATCTGGGTGCCGTTGGTCTGGGAGTTGCCGTTGACGTCTATGCACTTTCCGGCGTTGACGCTGCGCAGTGGGCCGCTGGTGGTGGTGGGCGTCTTCATCGGGCCGTTGAAGGTCAGCTTGACCACGTACGCCAGCGCCGAGTAGGGCTGGGTCGGCATGCCGATGTGCAGGCCGGTGGAGTCCTGGGTGCGGGTGGGCAGGTTGACGTAGGTGCCGGCCGTGTTGGCGATGAGCTCGGTCTTGCTCAGGTTGGACAGGTCCATCCGTCCGTTGGCCAGCGAGGCCAGGTTGAGGGTGGAGCCTGGCCAGCCGAGCACGGTGGCGTACAGCACCGTGTTGTCCTTGCTGCGGGTGTAGCGGATGTCCTGCCCGGTGCCGGCCCGCGGCTCCACGAAACTGCCGCCGCCCATCTTGGTCGGCCCCTCGCCATACGTGGTCCAGGCGCGGGTGGAGTAGATCGACTCGCCGTTGCGCCGCAGGTAGGTGCCGATGGCGGTCAGCAGGTCCTTCTGCGCCTGCGGAACCGAACCGTCGGCCCTGGGTGAGATGTTCAGCAGCATGTTGCCGTTCTTGCTCACCCGGTCGATCAGCGCGTGGACCAGCGCGGCCGGGCTGTAGTAGGAGATTCCGTTGGTGTAGGACCAGGACGGGTTGCTGACGGCGTCGTCGGTCAGCCAGTAGGGGGTACGGATGTCGGCGGGACCGCCGCGCTCGTAGTCGTACACCTCGCCGTTGGTGTTGAAGCCGTCCTTGTAGGCGGCGACGACCTCTTTGCCCCACGCGTTGGCCTGGTTGTAGTAGTACGCCAGGAAATTGAGCCGCTTGGACTCCTCGACGAGGTACAGGCCGCCGTCCTGCCAGATCATGTCCGGCTGGTACTTGTCGACGACCTCCTTCAGCTTGTCGTACCACAACTGCTGCTCGGCGGCGGAGCCGAGCTGCCCGTACAGCTTCTTCAGGGTCGTGGTCGGCTGGGAGGGCACGTGGTCGTAGTAGCCGGTGAAGTTGTACAGGTGGTGCATGGTGACCAGGAACTTCAGGTTCTTTGCGCGGATCGCGTCGGCGAACAGCCGAACCAGGTCGAGCCTGGGCCCGCGAGCGACCGAGTTCCACTCGTTGACCTGGCTGTTCCACATGGAGAAGCCGTCGTGGTGCTCGGCGACGGGACCGGCGAACCTGGCCCCGGAGTCGGCCACCAGCTGCGCCCACTCGCTGGGGTCGAAGTTGCCGCCCTGCGACTTGAGCTTCGGCGTGAACTGCACCCAGTTGCCGGCCTTGTCGCGCGCCCCGTCGATGAAGTTGTGGTACGGCCAGGCCGAAGGGTCACCGTAGACGCTTTTGTGGTGGTTGTTCTCGTTCGACCCGTTGATGTACATGGTGCGCGGGTACCACTCGGTGCCGTACTCAGGCGTGGCGAAGGCGCCCCAGTGCCAGTAGATGCCGAACTTCGCGTCCTGGAACCAGTCCGGAGCGGCGGGATGCTGGTCCACCGACGCCCAGGTGGGCTGGTAGACGGCGGGCGCGGCTTCGGCCGTGCCCGTCGCGTGGGGCACGGTGAGCAGAGCCCCGGCGAGCAGAGCGGTACCGGCCACGGCGGTCCGTCTGCGTAGCCGCGACATCGTGATGGAGGGCACGCTGACTCCTTGGGATGAATGCAATCGTATCGATTCGATTTATGCTGCAATCACACGCCGCCGAACACACGCATCAATTGCGACGAAGCTGACTCACCGTCCGCGATCATCAAATATTGATGGAGACACTATCCATCATTTGCTCTCTGCAACTGTCCGGCACTGCCATTGGAAACCTTCCTAGGCGGGGCCTGAATTCTTGCTGTCCGTGCATTTGAGGGCCGGATTCCAACTCACCGAGGGGGCCTGGTGCCGGACGGGTCGCCATAGAAGATGCCGCGGCCGTACCCGCTGAGGTACACCCGCCCGTACCTGTCTGGATCACCGGTGAGCACTTCCGGCACGCCGCCATACTGATGCCGGTCATCGTTGATGCGCACCCAACGCCTACCGGCGTCGTCGGAGCGGTAGACGCCCCGCCGTCCGCCGACCTGCGCGGCCGTGTACAACGCCGGGTAGGCACGGCCGGGCGCCGGCTTGCCGAAGCCGATGTTGTCGGCCTGCCCTACGCTGCTCACTTTGGTGAATGTGGCCCCGGAGTCGGTGGAATGCCACAGGCCGTAGGAGGTCCAGGAGGCGCCGCCGGCCAGCCAGATATCGCCCTCGTGCCCGGGTACCGCCTTGAAGCGCAGGTTCCAGTTCGACGCGGGCAGGCCACCGGCGGTGGAGGCAGCGAAACTGGCTCCACCGTCGGTGCTGACATAGAACGTGCCGTTGGAGAACGCGTAGAACTTCATAGGGTTGACCCGATCGGAGGCGACGATCGCATTGGCGGGTACTCCTGTTGACGTGCTCCACGACGTGCCGAAGCCGACCGAGTAGACCACCTGCCGGCCCGAGTCGCCCGGCGCCCAGACGAACCGGCCGCCGTCGGACGCGGCGGCGATGGAGCCGCCGGCGTTCACGCCACTGGGTTCGACGCCCTGGAACCAGGTGACGCCGCCGTCGGTGGAGAACGCCGCGTGACTGTCCCCGGGTCGGTCGGAGTCGTTGAAGTCACCCGCACGCACGATGACCTTCGGGCTGCGCTCCGCGTAGTCGATGCTCCTGCTGGTGGTGAAGACGGGGGAGGTGAAGACCGTCTTGGGCGCAGCGTTCAGGTCGTCGTGACGGAAGCCGCTAACGTCGCCCATGGCGCTGAGCAGCGGCCCCCCCGGTGGCTTGATCAGGCCTTGGACCGCGCCCTCCTCCAAGCCGTCGACCTCCGGCGTGATGGTGATGATGCCGCCGGTGTCCCATGTGGTCAGGTTCTTGGTGCCGGCGATGCCCGGGCCGCCGTTGTACAGCATGTGGTCGGAGTCGAAGGGGTCGATCTCCATGGAGGAGATCACCTGGCCCACCTTGGGGACCAGTATCGGCGGATTGGGCTGCTCGCCCAACGTGACCCAGGGCGTGGCGGTAGCGTCGATCTGGTACCGCAGCTTGCGGTTGGGCCAGGCGTCCCAGTCCCAGATGCGGCTCCAGGTGGCTCCGGAGTCCGTGCTGCGCCAGATGATGCCGTCGGGCCACCAGGAAACCTGGGTTCCCACCATGATGGTGCTCGGGTGGCGGCGGTCAACGGTCAGGCCCGAGTAACCGAAGTAGTTGTCGCCGCTACTCGACGGGACGGGGCTGATCTGCGTCCATGCGCCGGTGACGGTGTCGTACTTCCACACGTCGCCCTTGCCGCCGCCGAACGGGCCTATGGAGTCGGCGGTGGTGATGTACAGCAGATGGTCGACCGGGTCGAGGACGCCCTTGTGCGGGTAGTAGCCGGTCGGCGCTCCGGCCAGAGGAGCCCAGGTGGCGCCGCCGTCGCTACTGCGGTACGCCGGATGGTCCTTGTCCGCGACGCCTACATAAATGGTTTTCGTCGTGCCGCCCGTACGGCCGGTGGATTTGTCGAACGTCACCCAGACCAGACCCGGGTCCTCCGTGCCGCCGGGTGTCTGCGGATCGTCACCCGAGTGGGGGAAACCGCTCACCTGCCCCCACGTCACACCGCCGTCGGTGCTGCGCCACAGGCCGTTCCCGCCGGGTGCGCCCAGGTACAGAATCCTGTCGTTGTCGGGGTCCACCGCGAGCCGTTCCCCCATGCCGCGGCCGTTCATGTTGCCGCCCAGGTGAAACGGCAGGACCGTGGCCTGCCAGGTCTCGCCCCTGTCGTTTGAGCGCAGGACGGCGCCGTTGTTGGGGTCCACGCCGTTGGTGTACATGCCGACGGCGGCCCAGACCTTGTTCGCCTGGGACGGACTGGCGGCGACGCTCGCCACGCCCATATGGCCCCAGTGATCCCAGTCCACCCAGTCGAGCAAAGGAGTCCACGACTCGGCCGCGCCGTCCCAGCGGTACATGCCGCCGACGTCGGTGCGCGAGTAGGCGAGGCCCTTGCGCGCCTGGCTGAAGACGATCCCCGACACGAAACCAGTGCCACCGATGCGCACATTGTTGAAGATGTAGCGCTCTGGACTGGTCCCGGCGGACGACGGCGTGGACGACATGACCGCTATGGAGGCTCCCAGCGCCGCGGTGACCAGGCACACCATTGCCTTTCGCGCCACATGTATCAGCACTCCTTGATGAAGGGGCGCTGGAGGTGTGCGGCGCCCGACTGGCGGCAGGTGGCTCTGCCCGCGGACCACCACCGAGTTGCACACGTTGACAGCACTCGGAGGCTCAAGCGCTACCGGCCTCGTCCGCACCATGCACTCTCCTGTTGCTGAGGAACAGTCGGCTCCAACGGTCGAACCATCGCGGACCCAGAAACTTTCTAGCCGCAAAGCCAGAAACATAAAATAGGATGACCAGGCCTCCGTCTACCCCGCAGCGGCACCGATGACCTGCACGAGTGGTCCTGGAGAATCCGGCGTGCATCCCGACCCGTCATCGGTCGGCTGGCCACCCTCGATGACCATTGCCTTTGCGATCGAACGCTTGCCTCTTGCGGCTGTACGCAAAGAAATTTTCGGACTGACTGTCGTGAATATTTCAGAGCGGCCTGCCGCGCACGACGGTGGCCACGCGTCCCATCACGTCCGAGGCCGGCGCGCCCACGGATCGATCCTCGACAAGGACGTACGAGATATCGTTGCGGGCAACGGGTTATCGTTGCGCCGTGAACGGTCCGACCGGGAAGTGTTGAAGGGGGCCAGGTTGTCCTACGCCGAGTCGGACGGACCCGTCGCCGACCCGGAGCACCCGAAAGGCGACCCCACCCGACCCGTGACCATCTCCTACATCGCGGAGACGGCCGGAGTGTCGATCCCGACCGTATCCAAGGTCGTCAACGGCCGTTCCGGCGTGTCCGCCGACACCCGCGCCCGGGTCGAGGCGCTGATCAGCGAGTACGGCTACCGCAAGACCAACCGCAGGAACCTGCTGGAACTCGTCTTCGGTGAGCTTGAGGACATGTGGGGCATGGAGATCATCCGCGGTGTCGAGCGGGTGGCCCGTGAGCATCGCGTCGGAGTCGTGCTGACGGAGTTCGGGCCGCGGCGCGATCCGGTGGGACATCCGATCGGCGACACACTGGCGCGTCGCCCGGCCTGCGTCGTCACGGTCGCCCAACTGTCGCGGGAGCAGCGTGCGGAGTTGCAGGCCAAGGACATCCCGTTCGTGGTCTTCGACCCTACTGTCGAACTGCCGGACGGTGTCCCGTATGTCGGCGCGACCAACTGGGCGGGCGGCCGGTCGGCGACCCGCCATCTGATCCAACTGGGACACCGCCGCATCGCAATGATCGCCGGACACGACCGGATCTTGTGTTGCCGGGCCAGACTGGACGGCTATCGCTCGGCCCTTGAGGCCGCGGGCCTGTCCGTGGACGCCGGCCTCGTCGTACGCGCCGAGCTGACCAGACAGGACGGACGGGTGGCCGCGCTCGCCCTGCTGCGCGGCCCGGGGCGACCCACGGCGATCTTCGCCTGCAACGACCTGCAGGCACTCGGCGTCTACCAGGCAGCCCGTGAGCTGGGGTTGCGCATACCGGCGGACGTGAGCGTGGTGGGCTTCGACGACCTGCCCGTCGCCGCGCTCGTCGATCCTCCGCTGACCACCGTCCACCAGCCACTCACCGAGATGGCCGCCGCCGCCACCGAGCTGGCGCTGGCCCTGGGGCGTGGTGAGGAGACGCCGCAGATCGGTCTCGAACTGGCCACCACCCTGACGGTCCGGGAAAGCACCTCCTCACCGGCCGATCGATGACCGGTCGTGCCGGGCCGAGAAGGTATCCGCCCCCACGTCCACCACGACTGCGCCGATAGAAGTGACGACCGAAGGTTGAGGTCGATCTCGGCAATCTCCGGCTGGTCGTCCCATGAGCCGCCCCAACTACATGACGACAGGCAACTTCGGTAGGCGTGCGGAGTCGTGGCGGCGATGGGCGGGGAACCCGTCCGCTGAAACTTTCATCACCGGGTGGATCGCAGAGGGTGCGACGCGACGTGGTCAGCGCTGGCGAGGTCAATGCGGCCGCAGAAAGCGATGAGGAGGACCGGGCGTGAGCCCTTGACGGGGCCGGTGAGGTGCTGTTGTGATGCGGGCCACGCCCCCTCGGGTCACCCTGAATGAGAGGGACGCTGGCTTTTAAGGTCATTGTTAGCGCTAACAGTTAAGGGTCGGCAACCGCGCCGCACACCTCTGATTCGTGTGGTAATTGACTATTCGGTATGACCTTCCCTGCCATGTTAGCGCTAACAGAAAAGTGAAAGGGGTCTCTTTATGCTCCTCCTAAACCTGAGAAAGGCGGCCGCGACGGGCGTCGGCGTGTTGCTCGCCGTCGCCGGCCTGGTGGGCTCCGGTACGGCCCAGGCCGCCACCACCGGCCCGTGTGACATCTACGCCGCGGGCGGCACGCCGTGTGTGGCGGCGCACAGCACCACCCGGGCGCTGTACGGCGCGTACAACGGGCCGCTCTACCAGGTCAGGCGCTCGTCGGACAACACCACTCGCGACGTCGGCGTCCTGAGCGCGGGCGGAGTCGTCAACGCCGCCACTCAGGACGCGTTCTGCGCCGGCACGTCGTGCGTCATCACCATCCTTTACGACCAGTCCGGCCGCAACAACCGCCTCACCCAGGCGCCTCCTGGCTACTGGCCCGGTCCCGCCGCCGGCGGCTGGGACAACCTCGCCGACGCGAAGGCGGCCCCGATCACCATCGGCGGCCAGAAGGCGTACGGCGTTTATGTTGCTCCCGGAACCGGCTACCGCAACAACAACACCAACGGCGTCGCGACCGGAGACCAGCCGGAAGGCATCTACGCCGTCGTCGACGGCACGCACTACAACCAGTGGTGCTGCTTCGACTACGGCAACGCGCAGACCGACG
>NZ_JBHSRF010000074.1:0-45340 GCF_042658925.1 Sphaerisporangium aureirubrum | reverse complement strand
CGCCGCGCCCTCCACCACCCCGACCTCGGGATCGTTGGTAACCAGCACCCCCATCCCATCGACGAGCAACCACGCCACCCCGGCCCCCGATCCACCGTTCCCGACCATGCCGCCATCCACGCTCTCACACCCACCCCACCCACCCCCCACCGCCGGGCCACACCCTCAGCGATCGTCCTCGGGCGGGAGCACGGACCACGGCCGCGCCGTCGCCCCACCGGGCTCGATGCCATAACGCAGCAGGTCGCCGGCCTCGTCCTCCTTCCCTTGATCACGAAGCATCTCCGCCAGCAGCCAGGGGCCTCCCAGCAGGGCGAACTCCATCAGCTCCCGCGTGACGGCTTCCGCCTCGGCCAGCCGGCCGGCTCGTTCCAGATGTGTGCGCAGCCACAACCGGGACCTGCGGTCGGTGGACGCCGAAGGCCGGAGCACCTCTATGGCACGATCCGCCTCGCCCCGCTCCTCGAACACACGAGCCTGACCGCGGGCCGCCAGGCCGTGACCGCCTTCCGCGGCCTCGACGACCCACCGCTCCGCGGCGTGCGGGTCCTCCTGGAGATCGGCGAGGAGGAACATGCACTCGACGTCACCCGTGTCCGCGCGTTCCTCCAGCCAGGACCGCGCGTGGTCCGCGCCGCGGACCTTCTTGAGCAGCTCGGCGTAGCTGCGGACGGAGTGCTCCTCACCCGCCTCGGCCGCCTCCCGCCAGAGCTCCAGCGCCTCCTCCCCGCGGCCGGTCACCGCCAGGAAATCAGACAGCGCCGTCTTGCCCGCGATCTCAACCGCGGCACGCCGCAACCACCGTTCCGCGTCCGCCCACCTCCCCGCCCGGGCCAGCAACTCACCGAGTGAGCGCATGGCGGAGAGGTCACCGGACCCGGCCAGCCGTCGCCAGACCGCTTCCGCCGCGTCCAGGTCGCCTCCGCGCTCGAAAAGATCCGCCATGGTGGACTTCGCGGTGTAGCTCCCCTGATCCGCGCGAACCCGCCACAACTCGGCAGCCTCGTTGTACCTGCCCGCCTCCAGCAGCGGTTTCTGCCGGGTCCGGATCGCCCGCCTGCTCCCCGCCGCCGCGGCCTTCTCCAGCCACGACCCGGCCTCCGCGTGATCGCCGCGTTCCCTCAGCCCGGCGGCCAGGTCCACCATGGACCACCTGTGTCCCGCCTCGGCGCACACCACCCGCCAGCGCCATCGTTCCCCGGCGTCCTCGACCAGACCTGTCAGGGCGACGGCGGCATCCAAGTCTCCCCTCTCGGCGAGCGGCACCAGCAGGCGGACCGCCTCCTGGATCCGGCCACCCGCGCGCAGGACCTTCACCGTGGCCGTGACGGCGATCCAGCTCCCCGCCGTCACCGCAGGGCTGAGCCATTGGAGAGCCTCATCGAGTAGTCCGGCATCCCTCAGCCGGCCGACGAGGTCGGACATGCCTCTGCCGTCGTCCGCGACCACCAGCCGGCGCCACCAATACGCCGCGTCCGCGTCACGCTCCTCCTCCCGCGCCCGCTCCGCCATCTCCCACTGACACGACCCGTCGTCCCGCGCGGCCCCGTACCGGACCCACGCGTCACGATCCGGATGGTCCGCCATCGCGGTGAGCATCCGCGCCAGGCCCGCGTGGTCACCGGCCTCCGCCACCGGCCGCACCACCGTCGCGGCGAGCCGCTTCAGGTTCCTCTCGCCGGCGGCCTTGGCGACGGCCAGCCGGTCCTCGTCCGTGCTCACCCAGCGCGCCAGGGCCTCCCAGACACCCGCCGGGACACGCACCCATCTGCGTTCGCCGTGGATGTGCTGTGCGAGGAATTCGTGCGTCCGGTAACCGTCCGGCGGGCCCATGCCGGGCTGCTCGCGGACGCCGGTGAGCGCGGCGACGCCGTGCACCTGGAAGGTCGCGGCGGCCAGGCCCTCGGTGAACCAGTCCGTTTCTTCACCGACCGCCCGCTGCTCCGGCCGCAAATAGTGTGGTGCGGCCTCGCGCAGGAACCCGGCGGGCACCGGAGCGGACGTGCCCAGCATCCCGGCGTCCGCGGCGGCGGTGACGATGCCCGCGCACACCGGGTCCGTGCCGTCCCGGTGCCGGCGGACCAGTTCCGGGCCGCCGGTCAGGGCCTGGATGACCTTGCCGTCCTGTCCGGCCGCCTTGCCCGCGTAGGCGAGCCGGGCGTCCCGCCCGCCGAGCTCCGCCAGCCGTCGCATCGCGTCCGGGTCGGCGCCCAGGCGTTCCGGGACGGCGATGTGACGGCAGGCGTTGAGGAGTTCGCGTACGGCGGCGTGCGGATCGGCCGTTCCTTGTGCCGGTCGCGCGGTGAAGGTGTCCCATGCCGTCGCCGGCATGGTGGCCAGGACCACCACCAGCGTGTCGCCGCTGATCAGTTCGTCCAGGGCCGTGACGACCGCGTCCGCGCCCTCCACGTAGCGTTGCAACTCGTCCAGCCACAGCACGACCGGGCCCGGCAAACCGTCCTCCACGGCGGACAGCAGCGCGGTGCCGTTGAACGGGCGCAGCAGCGGCCACCTGGGCAGTGCGCGGTTCACCGCCTCCCAGGCGGCGCGGGTCTTGCCCGTGCACGACGAACCGGTCAGCACGATCATCGGATGGCGTTCGGGGGCCTGGAGCAGGCGCTGCAACTCGCGGTCGTGCCGCCGGGTGATGTACGGCGGCAGGGGCCGCGTGCCGGTCGGTGATCCCACCGCGATCACCTGGTGGACGCCGAGCCGGAACGGGTCCCACTGGACGATGGGGCGGCCGGGGCGGGCTTCGGGGGTCTTCTCCTCGGTCCGGTCGAGGCTTCGTTCCAGCAGCGCGTGCTCCTGCCGCCAGTACGACTTGTCGACCGACACGCCGAGGATCCTGCCGTGCTTCTCCGCGTGCTTGGCGCACGTCTCCACGACGGCCCACACCACGGCCCAGTCGGGGGCCCGTTTGATCTCGCCTCTGAGCACGGAGCTGAGCGCCTGTTTGCTGCGGCCGGTAGGTTCGACGAGGGCCGCCTGCTTGATTCCGGACTCGTCGACCAGTCCGGATAATCGAGCGCAGAACTCAGCGAGCGGCGTCATCTGTCCGGTGTCTCGTGGAGTACGGCGCGGACACCGGACACACCGCGCCGGCCTGTGCGAACATCCGGATATTCCGGACCTGGACGGGATCGCGGGATGAGGGGGCCGGAGGGCGAGACGGTTCCCGGGAACGGGCCGCGGCAGGTGGCCCCGGGGACTTGGAGGGTCCCATGTACAACACGCTCTACGCCGTGGTCCACCCGGTGATTTTAGGGTTTCTCGTGGTCGCGGTGGGGATCTTCCTCTGCCTCGCCGTCATCCTCCCCGCCGTCTGGTCGCGCAAGCCGCAGCGGCGGAAGGCGGCGCTGGACGTGCTGCGGTTGCTGCTGCGGTGGCGGCGGCCGTAGGCACGGCCGCCGCCGTCTACTCGGCCCGGGTGACCTCGCCGATGGCCGCCGCCAGGAGGGCCGGGACGTCGCCGGCCAGCAGGTGGCGGCCGCCCGAGACGATGTGGCGGCCGGTGGCCACGACCTCGCGGACGTCGGAGGCGGTGGCGGCGAAGATCAGGGACTCGGGGAGGGTGGTGGGGTGGGCGCCGGCGAGGCGGACGGAGTCGAGGGAGACGGTGACCAGGTCGGCGGGGGCGCCGGGGCGGATCTGGCCCGCCTCGGTCCAGCCCAGGGAGGCGTGGCCGGTTTCGGTGGCGGAGCGGAGGAGGTCGATGGCCTGCCAGTGGCCGCGGTGGCGGGTGGCGAGGCGTTCGTCCAGCTCCACGGCGCGGGCCTCCTCCAGCAGGTCGATCACGGCGTGGCTGTCGCTGCCGAGGGAGAGGGGGGTGCCGGCGTCGGCGAGGTCGCGGAGGGGGCCGATGCCGTCGGCCAGGTCTCGTTCGGTGGTGGGGCAGGCGCAGACGGTGGTGCCCGCGGCACCCAGCAACGAGATGTCGGCGGGGGTCAGGTGGGTGGCGTGGACGGCGGACGAGGCGGGGCCGAGGGCGCCGTGGTCGGCCAGCAGCTCGGTGGGGGTGCGGCCGTGGGCGGCCTTGCAGGCGTCGTTCTCGGCGGTCTGCTCGGAGAGGTGGAAGTGCAGGGGGACGCCGCGGGCGCGGGACCAGCCGGCCACGATGCCGATCTCGTCGGCGGGGACGGCGCGGACGGAGTGCAGGGCGGCGCCGACCCGGGCGTGGCCGCCGAACGGGCTCCCGGTGGCCTCGCCGCGGGTGGTGACGTCGTCCAGGAGGTCGTCGACGCGGTTGGCCCAGGCGGTGGCGCTCAGGTCGGTGAACCTCGTCTGCGGGCCCGCGAGGGGGACGTCGAAGCCGCCGGTCAGGTAGCAGGCGTCCAGCAGCGTGATGCGGATGCCCGCGTCGGCCGCGGCGGCGACCAGGGCCTCGCCCATGGCGTTGCGGGAGGCGTAGCGGCGGCCCTCGGCGTCATGGTGCAGGTAGTGGAACTCGCCGACGCAGGTGATCCCGGCCAGGGCCATCTCCGCGTACACCGCGACGGCCAGCCGGTGGTACAGCTCGGGCGTCAGCCTCGCGGCGACCTGGTACATCTGCTCGCGCCACGTCCAGAACGTCCCCCGGTCCCGCTGGGTGCGACCGCGCAGGGCCCGGTGGAAGGCGTGGGAGTGCGCGTTCGCCATTCCCGGGATCGTCACTCCCCGCAGGTGCACGGCCCCCGGCGGCGGCCCGCCGGCCTCCTGCCGCACGTCCGAGATGGCCTCCCCCGTCACCTCGACGACGACCCCCGCCACGACCCCGTCCCCGCCCAGCCACGCATGATCCGCGTAGTACACGGTCACCGCCACGTAGTTCCCCCGCTCGCCGTTTCGCCATTCCCCTGCGGGCACCGCCCCACTGTCAAGTGCCTCTAAGGGGAAGAAAGTGACCAGCATGCCACGCTCCCCGCCTGCTCCGGGGCGACGTGGCGAATCCGGCACCGGTCAGGTGCGGGTGAGGTCTTCCAGGACGTCGGCGAGCGCCGTCACCCCCGTCACGCAGTCGCCGGTGCCGGCGTGCTCGGCGGGGCTGTGGCTGGTGCCGGTGGGGTTGCGGACGAACAGCATGGCGGTGGGCGCGTGGGAGGAGAGGATGCCGGCGTCGTGCCCGGCGCCGGTGGGGAGGACGGGGGCGCCGCCCAGGGTGGCGGCGAGGCGGTCGCGCAAGGGGACGCCGAACTCGACCAGCGGCGTGTACGACTCGGGGTGCACCTCCACCCGCACACCGTGCCCCGCCGCGGCCTTCTCGGCCGCCCGGGTGATCGCGGACACCGTCTCGTGGACGGTGGCCTCGTCGGGCGCGCGGGCGTCGAGCCAGGCGTCGACGCGGGAGGGGATGGCGTTGGTGCCGTTGGGGGTGACGTGGACCTTGCCGAAGGTGGCCAGGGCGCCGAGGTGCCCGGCGACGTCGCGGGCGGCGAGGACGGTGGACGCGAACGGCTGCATCGGGTCGCGGCGGTCCGCCAGGCGGGTCGTGCCCGCGTGGTCGGCCTCGCCGTGGAAGGTGCAGCGCCAGCGGCCGTGCGGCCAGATCGCCGCGGCGACACCCACGGGTGCACCGAGATCGACCAGGCCGCGGCCCTGCTCGATGTGCAGCTCGACAAAGGCGCCTATGCGGGACAGCGCCTCGTCGTCGCGGCCGATCGCTCCGGGATCGGCGCCCGCGGCGCTCATCGCCTCGGCGAGCGTGATCCCGTCGGCGTCCCGCAGTGCGCGGGCGTCCCCGGGGTCGAGGACGCCGGTGAGCAGGCGGCTGCCGACGCAGGCCACCCCGAACCGGGCGCCCTCCTCGTCGGCGAAGTCCACCACGGCGATGGGCCGGGACGGCGTCACGCCGCGCTCCCGCAGCAGGTCGACCGCGAGGAACGCCGACACCACCCCCAGCGGCCCGTCGTACGCCCCGCCGCCGGGCACACTGTCCAGGTGGCTCCCGGTGACCACGGCCCCGGGACCCGGCGTGCCCCACCAGGCCCACAGGTTGCCGTTACGGTCCCGCTCACAGGGCATGCCCCGCAGGGCGGCCTGTCCGGCGAACCATTCCCGCAACTCCAGGTCCACCGCCGTCCAGGCGAACCGGTGATACCCGGCCGCCCCGCCGTCCCCGATGACCGCGAGCTCCCGCCAGACGGCCTCGAACCGCGCGCGTACCGGCGCATCGGTCGCCGGGCTCATCGAGGATCGCTGTTCGACATCGGGATGGTCACGCCGCGTTCGGTGGCCGTGGTCTCCGCCTGTTCGTAGCCCGCGTCGACGTGGCGGATCACGCCCATGGCGGGGTCGTTGGTCAGTACGCGTTCCAGCTTGCGGGCCGCGAGAGGGGTGCCGTCCGCGACGGCGACCTGGCCGGCGTGGATGGAGCGGCCGATGCCTACGCCGCCGCCGTGGTGGATGGAGACCCAGGTGGCGCCGGAGGACACGTTGACCATGGCGTTGAGCAGGGGCCAGTCGGCTATGGCGTCGGAGCCGTCGAGCATGGCCTCGGTCTCGCGGTACGGGGAGGCGACGGAGCCGGCGTCCAGGTGGTCGCGGCCGATGACGACGGGGGCGGACAGCTCGCCGGAGGCGACCATCTCGTTGAAGCGGACGCCGGCGCGGTCGCGTTCGCCGTAGCCGAGCCAGCAGATGCGGGCGGGCAGGCCCTGGAACGCGACCCGCTCCCCGGCCAGTTTGATCCAGCGCGCCAGCGACTCGTTCTCGGGGAACAGCTCCAGGACGGCGCGGTCGGTGGCGGCGATGTCCCGGGGGTCGCCGGACAGGGCGGCCCAGCGGAACGGGCCCTTGCCCTCGCAGAACAGGGGACGGATGTAGGCGGGCACGAAGCCGGGGAAGTCGAACGCGCGCGCGTACCCGGCCAGCTTGGCCTCGCCCCGGATGGAGTTGCCGTAGTCGAAGACCTCGGCGCCCTTGTCCAGGAAGCCCACCATGGCCTCCACGTGTCGGGCCATCGACTCGCGGGCACGCAAGGTGAAGGCGGCGGGGTCCTTGGCCGCCTCACCGGGCATGTCGTCGAACGCCATGCCGAGCGGCAGGTACGACAGCGGGTCGTGCGCCGAGGTCTGGTCGGTGACGATGTCGATGGGCGCGTCCATGGCGAGGATCTCCGGCAGCACCTCGGCGGCGTTGCCCAGCAGGCCGATCGAGAGGGGACGCCGCTCGGCGCGGGCCTCGGCGGCCAGCCGCAGCGCGTCCTCCAGGTTGTCCGCCTGGACGTCGAGGTAGCGGTGCTCGATGCGCCGGGCGATCCGCGAGGGGTCGCATTCGACGCAGAGCGCCACCCCGCCGTTCATGGTGACGGCCAGCGGCTGGGCCCCGCCCATGCCGCCGAGCCCGGCGGTCAGGGTGACCGTCCCGGCCAGCGTGCCGCCGAACCGCTTGGCGGCCACGGCGGCGAACGTCTCGTAGGTGCCCTGCAGGATGCCCTGGGTGCCGATGTAGATCCACGAACCGGCGGTCATCTGGCCGTACATGGTCAGCCCGAGGGCCTCCAGCCGCCGGAACTCCTCCCAGGTGGCCCAGTCCCCCACGAGGTTGGAGTTGGCGATCAGCACCCGGGGCGCCCACTCGTGCGTCTGGAGCACGCCGACCGGCCGCCCCGACTGCACCAGCAGCGTCTCGTCGCCCTTCAGCCCCTGGAGGGTCCGCGCGATGGCGTCGAACGACGGCCAGTCCCGCGCCGCCTTCCCGGTCCCGCCGTACACGACCAGCTTGTCGGGGTGCTCGGCGACCTCGGGGTCCAGGTTGTTGTGCAGCATGCGGTACGCCGCCTCCTGCTGCCACCCGAGGCAGGACAGATCGGTGCCTCTCGGGGACCGGATCGTCCGGCGGGCCTGGTCGCTCATCGGGTCATCTCCTTCAGTCGGACAGGAAGAGCCGGCGTCGCGCGGCGCCGTCCTCGAAGTGTTCGATGGACGCCTGCTCCCGCACGGGAAGCGCGCCGATCATCGAATGCACCAGGGCCGCGCACAGCACCGTGGGCGCGGCCTGGGAGTCGAAGGCGAAGTGGGAGCTGACCGGCGCCACCAGCACCGCGTCCGCCTGCTCGACGAGCGCGCCGACCGACTGGTCGGTGACCAGCGCCACCCGCAGCCCCGCGCCCCGGGCCCACACGAGCCCTTCGAGCAGCTCGCGCGGGTGACGGGGCAGCCCGAAGGCGAGCACCCACGTGGCGCCCGCGTCGGCGGCCCGGCTGAGCCGGTCCGCAAGGACAGATCCCGGCGCGTCGACGACCCGGACGTCCGGGTGCGCCTTGGCCGCGAGGTACCCGAACAGGTGCGCCAGCGGCGCCGACACCCGCAGCCCGACGACCGGCAACGGCCGGGACGCCGCCAGCGCGGCCCCGACCTCCGCCAGCCGCCCGGTGTCGGCCAGCCCGTCCCGCAACAACTCTAGGTTACGCACCTCGGAGTCGACCATCGCCTGCACGGGGTTGAGCCCCGGCGGCTCGGCCTGCCGCCCGTCCCGCAGCGCGGCGCGCAGGTGGTCCCGGAACTCGGGGAACCCGCTGAACCCCAGCGCGAACGCGAACCGCGTCACCGACGGCTGGCTGATCCCGACCGCCTCGGCGATGTCGTTCCCGGTGAGGAACACCGCCTCCCGCGGACGTTCCAGCAGGTAGCGCACGATCCGCCGCTGCGACGGCGACAGCCGGTGCCCGCGGACGATCTCCTGAAGCCGCCCGGCGACCCGCGACGCGTCCTCGACGGCAGGGTCCGTCGGCCGGCTCATCGCGTCTCCCGTCCACCGTCACGCATGAATGCTTTCATGCATGATGGTCGCCGCATGAAAACATGTCAACCGGCCATTCCCGCCGGTCCACCCGCCCTGACCGGCTTCCCTTAATCGACCGGCCGGCCGCGTCCGGAAACCGAACCCGGCCCGGCGAAAGCCGGGAAACCCTTTTCCATGGCGGCGATGACCGTCGCGGGCCCGCGTTCTTCGCCGGGCTGGAAATTGTGCGACGAAACCCGGATGACGAATTACGTGCCCGCGATCTCCCCGCGCATCCGGTTACGTGCCCGCGATCTCCCCGCGCATCCGGAAGGCGGGAAGCCCGCGGCCCCGGCGGCCCCCGGGAAGACCCCCGGGTGCCTCCTCGGGTGCCCAACCTGGCCGTCGCGTGGTGGTTCACCCGAAGCCGTCTCCCGGGCCTCAGCTCGCGTCGGCCACACGAAGCCCCATGTCAGCCGATATTTCCACGTAAGGTGGGCCAAAGGGGCTCATCGTAATGGCGTCACGCATCATCACCTTGGACGGTGCCCGCATCCGTCCCGCCGACATCGCGGACATCGCGCGCACCGCCTTGCCGGTACGGCTGGACCCCGGCGGTCTCGACCGGGCCGCCGCCGCCCGCAAGGCCGCCGAGGAGATCGCCGCCCGCCGCCCCGTCTACGGCCGCACCACCGGCGTCGGCGCCAACCGCACCCAGGAGGCCGCCGACGACGCCCACGGCCTGCGCCTGCTCCGCAGCCACGCCGCCGGGATCGGCCCGCCCCTGCCACCGGACCACGTACGCGCGATGCTCGCCGTACGCGCCAACCAGATCCTCTCCGGTGGCGGCGGCACCGACCCCGCGTTCGCCCAGGCGATGGCCGAGGCCCTCAACTCCGGCCACCTCCCGGAGGTCCACGAGCTCGGCTCCCTCGGCACCGGCGACCTGACGGCATTGGCCGAAACGGCCCTCACCCTCATCGGCGAACGCCCCTGGGCCTCCACACGACCGGAACCCACGCCAAGCCTGCGGCCCAAGGGCTCCCAGAGCCCGCCGACACCCGCACCGAGGTGGCCCGGGGATTCCCATAGCCTCCCGACACCCGCACCGAGGTGGGCCAAGGATTCCCATAGCCCGCCGATCCCGGACCCGCACGGCGATCCCCCGGCGCCCGTCACCCCGGGATCCGGCGACGCCTTGGCCTTCTGCAGCAGCGGCGCCCTGACCGTCGGCCAGGCGGCCCTGGCGTGGGCGGACCTGCGAGGCCTGCTCGGCGCCGCCCAGGTGGTCGCGGCCCTCGCCCTGCTGGCGGTGAACGCGAGCGGCGAGCCGTACGACGAGCACGTGCACGCCATCCGCCCGCATCCCGGGAACGCCGAGGTCGCCGCCGAGACGCGCCGCCTGCTGGCCGGCGCCTGGCCCGCCCCGGCCCGCATCCAGGACCCCTTCGCCTACCGCTGCCACCCGCAGGTGCACGGCGCGGCCCTCGAAGCGCTGTCCGCCCTGGAACAGGTCCTCCACCTGGAGATCAACTCCGCCCCGGAGAACCCGCTGATCAACGCCCCCGCCGCCACCGTCCACCACCACGGCGGCTTCCACCTGGCCAAACTCACCCTCACCCTCGACCACCTGCGCCTGGCCTTGCTCAACACCGCCCACCTGTCCGCGGCCCGCCTCACCTCCCTGATGGACCCCGCCTTCACCGGCCTGCCCGCCTTCCTGGCCGAGGGCCCCCCGGGCAGCTCAGGCCTCATGGTCCTGGAGTACTCCGCCTCCTCCGCCCTGGCCGACCTCCGCACCAACGCCCACCCCGCCTCCCTGGGCCACACCGTCCTGTCCCGCGGCCTGGAGGAACACGCCAGCTTCGCCTCCCAGTCCGCCCGCCAGACCCTCCACGCCGCGACCGCCTACCGCCTGGTCCTCGCCTGCGAACTGGTCACCGCCGTCCGCGCCCTCCGCCACCGCCCCCCGCCCCCGGCCACCCTCGTGGGCACCGCCTTCGCCATGGCGGCCCGCGAGCTGAACCCGGATCCCGCCGACCGTCCCCTGACCGAGGACGTCGGAACCGCCGCAGGCCTCCTCGAATCCCTCACGGCCGTCTGACCGGTGTTCAGCGGACCTCGATGTCCACCTTCCCTGCCTCGTCGACGGACAGGACGACCGTGGCGCGGCTGCCGGAGCCGAGGTCGACGTCGTAGTGGGCGGCGCGGAGCAGGGGGATCGTGTCGCCCTTGGCGGTGACCACGTGCTGGAGGTAGACGCTGACGGTGACGTCCGAGCCGGCTTTCACGTTCAGGCGGCCGGAGCGTTTGACGTTCCAGCGGAGGAAGTCCTCGATGGTGTTCTTCTGCAGCAGGTTGAACAGCTCGTGAGGCGCGTAGGCGAGGCCGGCGAGGGTCTCGTCGCCGAGGATGGGGCCCACGGCGTGGCAGCGGGCGTAGCCCTGGAAGCGGGGGTCGCCCAGTTTCCCGGCCGGGGGGAGGATCTTGTCCAGTTCGCTGTCGGGGAGCCTGGCCGACTCGGGACCGGTCACGGTCCTGACCACGATCTTCTCGTCGTAGGCGCCACCCTTCAGGGGGTAGGCGTGGCGTTCGATGGCGAAGATGCGGGTGCCGGTACGGGAAGCTGTGAGGCCTCTGGCGTCCAGCTTCCGGGGGCGGGTGACGGCGGCGGCCTGGACGGCGGCCTCGGTCTGAGCGCGGCGGATCTCGGCCAGCACCAGGTCCGGACCGAGATCCAGCGCCTGGGGGCCGAGCTCGGACCTGGCGCGGACCGGGGTGGCCGGGAGCGGCGGGCGTACGGTGGTCAGCTCGCCGTCCGGGCCGCGCCAGCGGGGTTGTCCCGCCAGGCCCGCCTTCGCCGGGTCCGGGGGCTTGACCGGGACGGGAGTGTCCGGGCGGACCGGCACGAAGGCCTCACCCGCGATCACGGGGTCCGTCTTGGACCGGGAGTGGTAGAACAGCCACGTCCCGCCCGGCGCCGGCGCGCTGGACACCGCGAGGTCGGCGCCCACCTTGGCGCCGCGCAGGTCGCGCATCTGCTCCCGCAGCTCACGCTGGAGCCGCTCCGCCCCGGGCGCCGACTTGGCGATCATGCCCTGGAGCATGGCGCGCAGCTCACCGGTCTCCGCGGCGGTGAGCTGGTCGAGCGTCCGCCCGCCGAGCGCGTCCTCGGCGGCCGCGACGAGCCTGGCTCCCGCGCCCTGCGGCAACGCCGCCGACGCCCGTTCCAGGGTGAGCCCCAGCCGCGCCTGCGACACGTGCGGACGGAACGCGGGGGCCTCGGCCGAGGGGACGCCGAGCCCCGCCGGGACGGTGCCCGGCAGGTGGGGCGACGGGAGCGCACCCGGGCCGGGGGACGCGTGGGACAGCGTGCTCGCGGTGATCGGCGGGTCCGGGGCCGCGGCGAGTTTGGCCGGGTGGGGATGCGGGACGGCGGCGTTCACCGCCAGTTGCTTGGCCTTCTTGCCCAGGCTCATGGGGAACCACCTCGTTCGACCTTGTCCAGCCCGAGGCGGAGGAGTTCCTTCTCCAGCAGCGCGGAGTTCATGTCGACCACGACCCCGGCCAGGTCGGCCGCGTGCTCGCCGAGCTGGAGCGCGGACTGGACGCGGGCGGCGGCCACCAGCCGCCCGGCGGGACGCAGCACCTGGCCGATGGCCTTGCCGAGGACGGGGAGGGCCACGCTGGAGGCGAGGTCGAGCAGGGTGACGACCAGCCCGGCGGCGTCGGGCTCGGCGAAGCCGAAACGGTCGGCGAGGGGGCCGACGGCCTGCCTGCGGGCCTGCTCGTCGACGTACTCGACCGTCTCGCTGAACGCGCGGACGGCGGTGACGACCAGCGCGGCGGCCAGGGCGAACTGGCCGATCACCGGGATGAGGGACAACACGCCGAACCCGATGGAAGCCCAGCCGAGCACGGCGTCGTCCCGCGCCTTGGCGGCCCGCCCGGCGGCGGCGTCCTCCTCTGCGTACCGCAGGGCGCTCACGGCGGCGGCGTGCCCGATGTCGCCGGGCCGCAGGTCGAGCCGTTGCAGGGCGGTGTGCACGAGGAAGGGGTGCCGCCACAGCGGGTGGGTCGTGCCGAACACCTTCTCCGGCCTGCCGCCGATGCCGACGAGCAGCTCGGCGGTCCTGATCGCCTTGGCGCTTCCGGTCCGCTGGTCCCGGAGGAAGCCCGGCTGCTTGTCGAGCAGATCCGTCCAGGTCTCGGCGAGCGCGTCCTTGATGAGGTCGTCCAGCGGCGTCCCGTCGTCGGCCTGGGCCCACGCGCGCACCGACGACCCCCTCCGCTTGCCCAGGGCGGTCAGCAGCTCGCCGCCGCACACCGCCAGCGCGGGCCACTGCTCGGTGGCCGCCCGGAACGCCGCCACGTACGGCCCCAGCTGGCTCTCGTACTGGGCGCGGGCGTGCGGCGCGTTGTCGGGGACGGTGAAGTTCCACATCCGCAGCCCGCGCCGCATGGCGTCCAGGCCGGCGACGGCGGCGCGCAGCCCGCGGTAGCGGTCCCGCGCCTCGTCGCTGTTGGCGACCGGGGGTTTGGCCAGCTTCCCGGCGACCTCGGCCAGGCCGTACCGGGACAGGCGCAGCGTGCCGCGCGCCATGTCGAGCTGGTCCTTCAGCACGGCCAGCGCGACCTCGTCGATCTGGATGAGGGCGTCCAGCGCGAGCCTGCGGTTGACGGCGATCTGGCGGGCGCACGCCGGGCCCAGGGCGGTCCGGGCGGTCTCGTCCTCCACCTGGTCGACGAGCTCGCGCCCGCCGACCCGGTACAGCAGGTCGACGGTCTCGGCGGCGGCGCTCTCGCTCGTCTCGATGTCGACCCGTGTGGACCGCCCGGGTGCCAGCTCGATCATCACCGGCACCGTGGGCAGGCGGGCCGTCGCCGGGGTGCGCCCGGGTTCAAGGACGACCAGCATGGTCCGTCCCGTTCAGGCAGATCGGGTTCGCGGGCTGGTGCGGCGGCAGGCCCAGGGTGGCGCGGGGGTTGTGCGGCAGTTCGGCGGTCTCGTCGAGCCAGCGGAACGCGGTGGGCAGCCGGACCTCCCACGACTCGCCGGGCTCGCCGTCGGCGGGCGGCGCGAGCTGGTCGCGGATCTCCTGGGCGAGCGAGAGGTACGCCTTGTCGTCCGGCATGGGCGGGGCGCCGCCGCTCCAGGGCTGGCGGAACGTCAGCCAGTGCTCGACCGCCTCCTGCAGGCTGGGGCGGGCGGGCACCACGACGCGCACCGAACCGGCGCGCAGGAACTGGGCGAGCGCCGGGTCCCCGGCGTCCAGGACGCGCAGTTCGTCCCACTCGGCGGGCCGCGCCCAGTAGTACGGGTAGCAGACGTAGACGAGGTTCTGCCACTCGAACGCCTGCTCAAGGAACTGGATCTCGGTGGCGGCGTCCAGCGAGGCGGCCACGTCGGTGTGCTCGTCCGGGTGGCCGTCCCCGGCGGTCCGCACGGCGGGGCGGCCCTTGAACGGCGACTCGCCGGTCAGCCAGGCGATTACCAGGCGCCGCAGCTCCTCCTGGATCATCTGCCGGTGCCGGGACGGCGAGCGTTCCCGCAGCGCGGCGGCGCCCCGCAGGGCCAGCCGGGCCTGCTCCTCGCGGTACTCCTGCACGGCCTGCTGGTGAGCGGCGAGCAGCAGGTCGTACACGCCCTGCCGCCAGTTCTGGTACGACTCCTCGGTGAGACGGCAGGTGACCAGCGCGGAGGCGGTCACCGACTCGGCCCCGGCGGCGACGACCGTCACCGGCAGGCGGTCGCGCACCGGCCTGGGGAGCTGCTGCTTGCCGGTGGGCAGTTTCCAGGCGTAGGTGGCCTGTTTGCGCTGGGTGCCGTCCGCCTGGATGGTGTTGTCGATGCCGTTGCCGTGGAAGTCCCACTCGGTGAGACCGGCCAGGGAAGCGGTGACCGCGATGGCGTGGAACCTGTCGATCGTCTCGACGCCGTCCTTGCCGGCGTCGGTGTACTCCCGGACGAACTTTCCGAGCTGCGGGTTGGCCTGGAGTTCCAGCTCGACGTGCTCGGCCTGGTAGCCGGGCGGCAGGGCGATCTCCTCGTTCACCGAGGCCGGGGCCAGGCTCCAGGTGCCCTCGCCCTTGGTGAGCGTGCTGCTGTCGCCGTGCAGGGTGACGGACACCGTGACGGTCTCCTCCTGCGGCGCCACCACGCCGAGCACCTGATGCTCGCCGGCCAGCCGCGCCCAGCTGTCGCGGGTGATCTCTTCCACGGTCACGGTGAAGTCGCCGGGGTCGTCGAGCGTGGCCTGGTCCGGCGCGGCCAGCAGGCGGCGCAGCGCGTTCCCCGGCTCCGGGAACTGGAACTCCAGCTGTAACCGGTCGGGGTAGCGGAACACCTGGTAGCGGTCGACGCGGTCCACCCACCGGTAGACGCCGCGCACGTGGCCCGGCCCCGGGTTGTCCAGGGTGTGCGCGTCGGTGACCTCGGTACGGCTGAGGGTGCGCTCGGTGCGCTCGGTGCGGCGCCGGTTCTCCACCCGGGCGACGGCCTTGTGCACCGACTCGCGGGCCAGGCGGGTGGCGCGGCGCACGGCGTCCGACACCGAGAAGTCGGCCGAGGCGCCAACCGTCGTGTCGACCTGCGTCGGGCCGTACTGGCCGCTGGTGGTGACCTGGCCGTCGGCCTGCACGGCGAGCTGGACCTGGCGCTGGGTCTCCTCCGACAGCTCGGTCTGCTCGCGCAGCTCGTCGCTCTGCTCGTCGACCGTGGCGCGTTCCTCGCTCCGCAGCTCGGTCAGCTCGTGCTCGTCGATGCTGAGCCGCCGGTACTCCAGCTTCTCCCCCGCCAGCACGTTGGTGATCTCGGCGATCTCCCCGGCCTCGTAGCACCGCCACTCGCTGCGCACCACGTACAGGTCGCTGACCGTGGCCTCCCGCACCAGCCGCACCCGCCGGTCCGGCAGTATCCCCGGGAACGGCGGCGACGGCAGCAACGGCGCACGGTGCCGCAGCAGCTCGTACACCTCCTCCGCCGACTCGAACGCGCCGCACCGCTCCAGCCGCACCGCGACCAGCCCCCCGACCGCCAGCAGCCGCGTCGCCCGCTGTGCCGTCCTCCCCGCGGACGTCACCAGCAGGGCCGCGCAGAGCACGTCCACCAGCGCGTCCCACGCGGCGTCCGCGTCCTCCCCCGGCGTGAACCGATCGAGGTCGATCTCCCTGTCGAGCAGCATCGTGAGCAGTTTGGCCAGGTATTCGTCGAACGCCTCCGGCTCCGGCGCGTTCCCCCGTTCCGTCAGCCACCCGTCCAGCTCCCGCAACACCCGCAGGAACCAGTTCCCCACCGGCCCGTCCCCCAGCACCCCGGCCAGGTCGGGACTCAGCTCCCCCAGGTGATCGGCCGCGAGCCCCTCGGCCCGCCGCTCCCCGAGTTCCTTCAACGCGGCGACGAATGGTCCCCCGTCCCCCAGCCGCAAATAACGCTCGTCGTCCCCTGTGACCGCGCGCATCGGCGCACGGTTCATCCGGAACGCAGCAAGATCCGTCATCTGACCCGCTCCTCCTGGATCCACGTCCCGCCGACGCTAGATCCACACCCCCGCCTCCCACCTCGGGGCGACCCCTGGGGATTTCCCTAGCCCGGCCTCGGCGGCGACGCGCCTGACCGTGACGAGGCCGGTCATCGGCATGCTCTCGCTGGTGGCAGGGGCCCAGGGCGCCGTCCGGGTGGGGCGGCTAGAAGGTCAAGGGCTGACGGCCGTCACTTCAGCCACCCGGCGACGGTCGTCGCGAACCGCTCGGGGTCGTCGAGGAACGGGGAGTGGCCCGCACCCGCCTGCACGACGAGGTCGGCGTTCGGGAAGAGCCCCGCGAACTCCCGCACCGCCCTCGGCACGCTGTTCAGGTCCACCTCCCCCGCGAGGAGCAGCACCGGCGCGGTGTACCTCGCCAGCGCGGCGCGCGTGGCCTCGGGGTCGAAGGCACCGTCGGCGACGTACGCGACCGAGGCCTCCTGGTTCCGCTGCGTCTCGTCGTTGGCGTGGTACTCCCGCGCCGCCCCGTCCCACCGTCCGTAGAAGAACGGCGCGATGCCCTCCCAGTCGTCTTCCGTGCCGCTGCCGGACACAACGGCCTCCAGCGCCGCCGACGCCTCCGGGTACCAGGGCTCGTCCTTACGCAGGCGCGCGACCTCCTGCCGGTCCTCCCCCGTGACGGCGATCCCGACGGCCAGGACACTCGGCGCCACCAGCACGAGCCTGCCGACCCGCTCGGGATACCGGGTCGCGTACAGCACCGCGAGGTTCCCCCCGCCCGAGTGCGAGAGCACGTCCATCCGCTCAAGCCCGAGGTGGACCCGCAACGCCTCGACGTCGTCGACCTGCCGGTCACAGCGATAGGTGCCCACATCCTCGGGCACCGCCGACTCCCCGGTCCCCCGCAGATCCAGCAGCACCAGCCGCCGATACGCCGACAGCCCTCCAAGATCCCCGAAGTAGACGGAATCCCGCATCGGCCCACCCGGCAGGCAGACCAGCGGCGCCCCCGCACCGCGCAGGTGATAAGCGAGCTCTGTCCCGTCATACGAAGAGAACTTAGGCATGCCGGCGATCGTGTCAGCCCATTCCCCGCCAGAACAACTGAAATAACCCAGCACACGCGGCGCCGCTCAGCGGACGGTGAAGGCGAGGAGGCGGAATCCGCCGCGGGGGCCGAGTAGTCGGACCAGGCGCAGGTGCAGGCGCCGCGCAGCTCGACGGGGGTCTCGCGGCCCTTCCGGGTGTGGCGCGGGACGCCCAGGGCATGCAGTTCCGCGAGGGGGGTGTATCCGCATGATCCTCGTGGGGACCTCCGGCTGGCAGTACGCCCACTGGCGCGACGTGCTGTACCACGGGGTGCCGCAACGTCTCTGGCTGGAGCGGTACACCGAGTCGTTCGGGACGGTCGAGAACAACAACGCGTTCTACCGCCTGCCGTCCCGGGACACGTTCGAGCGCTGGCGGGACCGCACCCCGGACGGCTTCGTGATGGCCGTCAAGGCCAGCCGCTTCCTCACCCACATCAAGCGCCTGAAGGAACCCGAGGAGCCGGTGCGCCGCCTGATGGCCGCCGCCGAGGGTCTCGGTGCCAAGCTCGGGCCGGTCCTCCTGCAACTCCCGCCGACCCTTCACGCCGAGCCGGAGCGGCTGGACGAATGCCTCGGCCACTTCCCGGGCCACGTCCGGGTGGCCGTCGAGCCACGCCACCCCTCGTGGTGGACGGACGAGGTCCGCGACATCCTCAGGGCCCACGGCGCCACCCTGTGCTGGGCCGACGTCCTCGGCAGGCCGGCGAGCCCGCTGTGGCGCACCGCGGACTGGGGCTACATGCGCTTCCACCAGGGGCGAGCCACCCCCTGGCCCTCCTACGGCGAGGCAGCACTCCGCTCATGGCTCCACCGTCTGACGGAGACTTGGGACACCGGGGACGTCTACGTCTACTTCAACAACGACCCGAACGCCGCCGCCCTCCACAACGCCACCCGCTTCGCCGACCTGGCCCGCGCCGGAGGCAGGCCGGTGACCCGCACACCGGCCCTGTCCACCTAGTCAGGAGGCCAGCCGCCGCAGGATCCGCACGGCGGTCTCCGCGGTGGCGTGGCGGTAGCCGGTACCGGCCCACAGGTTGATGCGTTCGGGATCGTCCGCCGCCGCGGCGGCCTTGCGCATCGGGCCGGTCAGGTGGTGCAGCGCGGGATAGCCGGCGGGAGCCAGGTGGGTGTACCGGTCGGTGAAGTCGTTGCGCAGTGCTCTCGCGGGCCGGCCGGTGAACGCCCGGGTCACCACGGTCTCGCGCCGCGCCGGGTCGGCCAGCGCGGCCCTGTAGGGACGTGAGGTACCGGCCTCGTCCGCGCGCAGCAGGACGGTGCCGACCACGACGGCCGCGGCTCCGGCCCGCAGCGCCTCGGCCACCGCGTCCGGGGTGGCCAGCCCGCCCGCGCCGACCAGAGGCGGCGAAACGGCCTCGCGTACCTGTCCCAGCAGGTCGATCAGCGGGATGGACGCCGGTATGTGCCGCGGGGTGAGCGTGCCGGAGTGCCCGCCCGCGGCGGAGGCCTGCACCACCAGCATGTCGGCGCCCGCCTCCGCGGCCTGGCGGGCCTCGGCGGAGGAGGTCACGGTCTGGACGACCACGGTTCCCGCGGCGCGCAGCGCGGCGATCACCGGCGCCTCGGGGATGCCGAAGGTGAAGCTGACGACCGGTACCGGGTCGGACAGCAGCAGGTCGATCTTGTCCGGCCAGTGGTCCTCGTCCTCGACGACGCCGGCCGCCAGTACGTCGACGCCGTAGGCCTCGGCCTCGGGCGCGATGGCACGGGCGTAACGGCGGAAGGCCTCCGGATCGACGGGGTCGGGGTTGGGCGCGAAGAGATTGACCCCGAAGCTCACGCCTTCGGAGCGGACCTCGGTGATCTGCGCGGCCAGCGCGTCGGCGGTCTTGTACCCACCGGCGAGGAACCCGAGGCCGTCCGCGCGAGCCGCCGCGACGACCAGTGCGGGCGTGCTGGGGCCGCCGGCCATCGGCGCGGCCAGAATCGGCGTGCTCACTCCGAGAGCGGTCAGCGGCGAAGTCATCGTGTCTCTTCCCGTGGGTCAGTGGCCGGCGCTCTCGCCGCCGTCGACGTGGAGGATCGCGCCGGTCACGAAGGGCGCGGTCTCCAGGTAGATCACCGCGTCGACGATGTCGCTCACCTCACCGATGCGTCCGACGGGAGGCAGTCCTTCGTAGAGCGTGTCGGCGGCGTGCATGGGGGTCCTGATGGTGCCCGGGGAGACGGCGTTGCTGCGGATGCCGCGGCCGGCGTACTCGATGGCCAGGGACTTGGTGGCGGACTGCAGGCCACCCTTGGTCAGCGACGCCAGCACGGACGGCACGCTCGACTTGGCGTGGTCGACGAGGCTGGTGGTGATGTTGACGATGTGGCCGCCGCCCTGCTGGAGCATGTGCGGGATGACGCGCTGCGTGACACGGAAGAACGCGGCGAGGTTCACCCCGATGAGCAGGGCGAAGTCCTTCTCGGTGTAGTCGGTGAAGGGCTTGGACAGGAAGATCCCGGCGTTGTTGACCAGGGTGTCGACGCGCCCGAACCGTTCGGCACCCGCGTTGACGACCCGCTCGGCGACATCGGGATCGGCGATGTCGCCCTGGACGGCGAGGACGTCAAGATCCTGCGGCGCGGGCATGGTGCGCGAGTTGGCGACCACGGCGTATCCGAGCTTGCGGTAGGCGGCGACCAGACCGGCGCCGATGCCCTGCGACGCCCCGGTGATGACGGCCACCTTGGGCCCCTGAGCGCTCATGGTGACCTCCTCTCCTCCGAAATGAAAATGTTCCGGGCCGGGGGCGGGGGTTTCACGCGGCGGCGGGCGTGTCCTGGTCGATGCGGGCGCCGAGCAGGGCCAGGCAGTTCGCCCACAGGACGTCGAGCCGCTGGGTGTCGTTGTAGAGCTTGGCGAAGAGCACCTGGCCTTCAAGCTGGGCGACGACGGACCGCGCGGCCTCACGGATGTCGGAGACGGTGACCTCGCCACGCTCCAGGGCCTCGGTGATGACCGTGCCGACCATCTCGACCTGCGCGTCGAAGATCTGCTGGAGGCGTTCGCGGATGCCCTCGGTCTGGTTGCTCATCTCCAGGCTCAGGTTCCCGAACAGGCACCCCGAGACGGTCCCGCAGCTCTGCTGCCCGGCCCGCTGAGCCGCCTCGGTCTCCTCGAACAACTGCCGCAGCCGCTGGAGCGGCTCGGCCTCACCGCGAAGGACGCGAGTCCAGTCACGGAGCTGAACGGCCCAGTGCTCGTCGATGACGGCCAGCGCGAGCACCTCTTTGGACGCGAAGAAGTGGTAGAAACTCCCCTTCGGCACCCCCGCGGCCTTGCAGATCTCGGCCACGCCTAACGCGGAGTAGCCCCGCAGTTCGATGAGCGACCTCGCGGCGGCGAGGATCTTCTCCCTGGCATCACTGGTCCGTCCCATGTTGCAAGTATATCGACCGGTCGACTACTTTTTAATAGACCGGTCGGCTACCAATGCTTCCACGGCCACCCTCCCCCCACCCTGTTCCACACCCACTCCTCGGAAGGCCGACCCGATGACCGACCCGGTGCGCGAGATTCTGGACCGATGGAAGAGCGCGTTCGACGACCACCACCCGGACGCGATGGCGGACCTGTTCACCCCGGACGCCCTCTTCCAGGGCTTCGGCCCCGACGTCCTCACCGGCCGGGCCGCGGTGCGCGCCTACTACGAGGCGGTGCCGGACGACCGCACCGCCGACGTCACCGTCGTCTCCACCTACACCATCGCCGACCAGACGGCCGGCGGCTTCGCCGACGTCACCTTCCGCGACCCCGTCGGCTGGGAAGCCGCCGTACACCTGTCACTGGTCCTCCGGCACGACCAGGGCACCTGGCGAATCCGCCAGTACCACGTCTCCCGGATCAGCACCGCCCACTGACCCCCCGCCTTCAAGCCGTCCCCGATGCGGCAAGCCGCCAGCACGCCCAACCGGTCTTCCCCGGCGATCCGGCCATCGGCACCACCCCCACCTCGTCCGCGAGCGCGCCGACAATGGCCATCCCCCGCCCAACCAGCGCCTCCCCCACCATCCGCCGCGTCTTCCCAACCACAGCGGGATCACGGGGAAGATCCCAGCAAACAGCACACAAACCACCCGTCATGATCCTCCCATTAAGCCTTTAACGCTCTTTGGTATCGAACTTCGCGCGCATCGAAAGAGAGCTGATTTGTCCCTGGAACGCTTGGCACAGATCATCCGATTCAGCCCGAGTCTGGTCGGCTTCGTGGAGAGGGGTCAGCGCACCCCGAGCCGTGATTTCGTACAACGCTGCGATGCCGCCCTGGATCTCAACGGCGAACTGATCCGGCGATGGACCCGCCTAAGCGGTGAGGCAACCCCCGGATGGTTCCGCGACTGGCTCGACATCGAGAAGGAAGCCCACAGCCTGCACACATGGCAACCGCTGTACGTGCCGGGCCTCCTACAGACCGAGAACTACGCACGAGTGGTCATAGGCGGAGAACCTGGCATCACCGATGAACAGGTAGAGAAACTGGTGGCAGGGCGACTGGAACGACAAGAGGTCCTCACAGGCACCACCGCCCCGCTGTTCAGAGCCGTGCTCGACGAGGGAACCTCCACCGGCCCATCGGCGGGAAAGACGTCATGCGGCACCAACTTGCCGGCCTGTTAGAAGCGATCAAGTCTCCGCGTGTCGGCATCCAGATCGTGCCCCCTAGCCGTCGGCTCGACCACGGGCCTCCTCGGCGGGTTCGTGATCGCCCAACTCCCAGAAGGTGCGGATACCGTATATATCGACTCCGCGACTCACGGCCACGTCTCCAACCGGCTAGAAGACGTTAAGGCCGTCCACAGCAGATACGACACCATCCGCGCCGAGGCGTTACCCTAGCACGTTTCGATAGATTTGATCAGAGAGGCGGAGAAACTATGGACCTGAACGCCGAATTGAAGTCCGCCCCATGGCGCAAGGCCACCAAGAGCGGATCGAACGGCGGAGACTGCCTGGAGATCGCCCCCCTCCCCGAGGGACGAGTCGCCCTACGCGACACCGAAGCCCCGCACCAACCCCCCTTCGTGGTCACCGCCACCGTCTGGGACGCCTTCGTCGACGGAGCCAAGAAGGGCGAGTTCGACTTCTGACGCCGAGCCACCGAGGACCTCGCCCCTTGGCCCTCTGCAAAGCTCACAGGAGATCACCTCTTCCCGCTGATCAGATATTCGACGTCCCGCCACAGCTTGTCGAAGGACGGCGAGTTGGCACGTGCCAAGTGCAGGTCGAAGGTGGCTGCAAGCCCGGCCTGATCGCTCTTGGGACGATACGGCTGGCCATCGGTGCGATGCTTGCTCAGCCACTCCTTGCAACCCCTGGGACGCTCTGGATTGGGCGGGACCTCGAGATTCTGGGCCAGACCTTGGTATCCGGCCAGGGAGACCGCCGCCGCCAGGAACCACGCCTCGAACTCCCGGTTGGGAAGCACTACGGCGACCGGCACGTCCGGCCTGGTCGCCTGGGCACGGGCTAAAAGATCAGGGCCTAGGCCGGCCGGACAGTCATCGTCAGCGTCCAGCAACACCAGCACTCCGCTGACCCCGGTGGTGGCCCGGACCACCAGGTCGACGACCCGCTCGATGCCACCTGCCACCAGCAGCGAGTTGCGGCTGATCCGGTAGGGCGACGGGAAGTCCACCCACGTGTTCGGGGCGATCTCCGCAGCGAGCCGCCTGAGGAGAACGGGCGCCGCCTGCAGTTCGCCGTGCCCCTCCACCACCGAGGCGATCCGACGGGGTTGCATCCGGTCGCTCACCGCTCCTCGCCCTCCGGGTCCGCAGGCCGTAGTTGCCCCTGCCGATGCATCTCGGCGACCTGGGACGGGTCCTTACTCAGATATCGCTGCGTGTGGGAATCGAGTTCTCCGATTACCGTGGCTCCGTTCGCCATCTCCACGACGCGCAGCGCCGACGGCGTGAACTCCTCGGTGTCCAGGAAATCAGAGCTCTGCGTCGTCGCGATCACCTGCGTCCGCTGGGACGCCTCCAGCAGGGCGTCGAACAGCGCTCCGACCCTGGACGGGTGGATGGCGATCTCGGGTTCCTCGATCGCCACCAGAGGGATGTCCCCGGTCAGCACACCCGGCTGGAGCAGCGCGGCCAGCACCCCGGCGGCCCGGACGGTCCCCTCCGACAACTGCTCACGCTGGAACAGCCGAACGTGCGGGTCGCCGGGGCCGACCGTGCCCGAGGCGACCGCCGTCCAGTAGGGCACCACCGGGTCACCCATCCAGAAGCGGGACTGAATCGTCGCGTAGTCCCCCTGGAGTCGCTCGTCGACACCGAGGATCGACGGGATCAGTGCCCGCATGTACCCGTCCAGCACTTCCTTGAAGGACGGGTAGTCGCGTGCGAGGCTCCCCAGGACCTGCCCGAGATGCTCGCCGTGCTCACCAAGCCATCGCCGTCTGGCCTTCGTCTCATCCAGCGCTCGCAGCACACTCGTGTCCAGCTCGTAAAAACGCGGAGCGACCAGCGCGTTCAGCAGCGTGGCGTAGGGAGACAGTCGGCCGACGACCGGCAGCAGCAACTCCTCGACGCCGAGCTCCGCACCTGGGATCCCGCCCTGGACGTACCGACGCCGATCGGGGCCCAGGTCGGTGGTGTACGTGCTATCCCCCTCTGGGCGGTGTAGCACGCATGTCTCCCGCAGTACGAGATGCTCGTACTCGCCTGCCGGATCCCGGCCGATCTCCAGCTCATAGGTGGCGGCGCCATCAGCGGCACCGAGCCCTACCTCCAGGCAGATCGCAAAAGACTCCGCCACCTCCGACGACTCCGCGTCACGTCCCTCCGGGGCGTCCACCAGCTCGGAACGCCTCAGAACCGAGTCCAGCCCTCCCCGGGCCGACAGCGCCCGCGCCGGGGAATGCACCAGGGCATCACGCACGAACCGCAGCGCATCGAGAATGTTCGACTTGCCTACCGCGTTGAGTCCGACCAGCACAGTGAGCGGCCCGAACAAGACATCACACGAGGCGACGGACTTGTAGTCCCGGACCCTGAGCCTTCGGAAGAATGGCACCGCCCGTCCCGCCACATCACTCACGGCACCTCAACCCTCTGCCGCCCCACTGCGGACACGTCGTTGTAGAAGCGCTCGCCTTGGAGAGCGACGATGCCTTCCAGCCAGTCGTCCTCCAGGATCCACCGGCGGATGCGCGCGGACTGTTGAGGCACCACATCATCCTGCCAAAGCGCGGTCGACTCACCAGCGTTTTCTCCGCAGACATCAACAGCGAGCAACTGTTTGACGGCGAGCGCGCCCGCACGGCAGCTGTTCAGTAAAGGCAGCCGGCGTAGGCGAGGGCCTGTTTGAGGAGGACGCCCTGGCCGCCGGTCATCTCCTGTTGTACGGCTGGGGAGACGGCCTCCTCGGGGGTGAACCAGACCAGGTCGAGGGCGTCCTGCCGGGGGCGGCAGTCGCCGGCTACGGGGACCAGGTAGGCCAGGGAGACGGCGTGCTGGCGGGAGTCGTGGTAGGGGGTGACTCCCTCGGTCGGGAAGTACTCGGCGATGGTGAAGGGCTGGGGGGAGGCGGGGACGTTCGGGAGGGCCGTGGGGCCCAGGTCCTTCTCCAGGTGGCGCATCAAGGCGTCGCGGACGCGTTCGTAGTGCAGGACGCGGCCGGAGACGAGGGCGCGGCTGACCATGCCGTCCGATCCGATGCGCAGCAGCAGGCCCACCCGGGTCACGACGCCCTTGTCGTCCACCCGTACCGGTACCGCGTCGATATAGAGGATCGGCATCCGCTCCCTGGCGGACCTCAGGTCTTCGGGACTGAGCCAGCCGGGCGTGGTATCGGTCATATCGGTCATTGCACGATCGTACTTCGCGGCGCTCCGCGGGCCGGTCAGCCGTCCATGCCGAGGGCGAGCCTTGGGGCCAGGCCGGTGTGCCTGCGGCGGCCGAGGCGGTGGACGGCCAGTTCCAGGGCCTCGCGGTCGCCGACCAGCACCACCCAGGACTTCGCCCTGGTGACCAGCGTGTACAGCAGTCCCCGGCGGAGCATCACGCCCCCGGACTCGGCCACGATCGGCGCGACCACGAAGGGGTATTCGCTGCCCTGGGAGCGGTGCACGCTGATCGCGTAGGCGTGGGTCAGCTCGTCCAGCTCGCCGAAGGAGTACCGCACGGTCTCGCCTTCGTCGGTGCGGATCTCGATCAGCCGCTCCTGGGGGTTCACCTCGGTGACCGTGGCGGTCTCGCCGTTGAAGACACCCTTGTCGTAGTTGTTGCGGATCGGCATCACGCGGTCGCCGGCGCGGAAGACCGACGGGCCCGACCAGTGCTCGGCCGCGCCCTCCCGGACGGGGTTCAGCCGCTCCTGCAACCGGCGGCCGAGCTCGGCGGTGCCGGTGACACCCCTGCGCATCGGGCACAGCACCTGGACCTGGTCGGCGCCGACGTTCTGCTTGCGGGGGATCGCCACCGTCGCCAGGTGGACCACCCGCTCGGCCACCCGCTCGGGGTCGTCCAGCTCCTCGAACCAGAAGCCGCCCCGGCCGGGCAGGTCGGGCAGCTCACCGGCGCGGATGCGGTGGGCGGCGCGGACGATGCCGCTGTCCTGCGCCTGCCGGAAGACCCGGGTCAGCCGGACGCGCGGGATCCGCTCCACGCGCAGCAGGTCGGCCAGCACGCTTCCGGGGCCGACGCTGGGCAGCTGGTCGCCGTCGCCGACCAGCAGCAGGTGGCTGCCCGACGGGATCGCGGACGTCAGCCGGGTGGCGAGGTGGAGGTCGAGCATGGACGCCTCGTCCACCACGATCATGTCGGCCTCGGCGGGGGACGGCTGGAACAGGGTGCCCTCCTCGCGTTCCGGCTGCCGCGCGAGCAGCCGGTGCACGGTCATCGCGGGCAGGCCGGTGAGCTCCGACAGCCGCCGGGCCGCCTTGCCCGTCGGCGCGGTCAGGGTGACCGTGCCGCCCATGGCCCGGACGGTCGCCGCGATCACCTTCAGCGTGTGGCTCTTGCCGCAGCCGGGGCCGCCGGTCAGGACGGAGACGGTGCTGGTCAGCGCGAGGTTCACCGCGACCCGCTGGTCCTCGTCCAGCCCTTCGTCCTCGGCGAAGGCGCGCATCGGGAGCGTCGAGCGGGCCTGGCGGAGCCTGAGGAGGTTCGCCGTGAGGGCGACCTCGCGGGCGTGCTGCTCCTTGGAGTACACCACCGTCCGGCCCGGGACGGACGGCGACGCCTCCACGACGACCCGGCGCTCGGCGGCCAGCGCGTCCACGGCCCGGTGGATCAGGTCGTCGTCCTGCTCGACCAGCTCGGCCACCGCGGCGACCAGCTCGGGCAGCGGCAGGAAGCAGTGCCCGTCGCGGGCCGCCGCCGCGTCGAGCCGGTCGACGACCGCCGCCTGGACGCGCCGTGGGCTGGTCTCGGGCACGCCGGACCGCAGCGCGATGCGGTCGGCGGTGTGGAAGGCGATCCCCCTGACCCGGCCGATCAGCCGGTAGGGGTCGGAGGCGAGGATCTCGCCCGACTCGTTGCCGTACACCTGGTAGATCTTGGCCGCGAGCAGCGGGCTCACCCCGAACCCCTGCAGGACGACCATCAGCGCGGCGATCGCCTTCTGCTCGCCCCACGCCTCGACGATCTGCGCCTGCCGGGTGACGCCGATGTTGACGACCTCGGTGAGACGCTCCGGCGCCGTGTCGATCACCGTGAGCGTCTGCTCCCCGAAATGACTGACGATGGCATGCGCCAGCCGGGGCCCGATCCCCCGGATCAGCCCCGACCCGAGATAAAGCCGGATGGCCCGCACCGTGGAGGGCACCACCCGCTCACACAGGGCGACCACCAGCCGCCCCCCGTGCCGGGGATGCTGATCCCACTCCCCCGTCAGCCGCACCGTCTCCCCCGGCTGCACCCCCGCCAGCGCCCGCCCCGAGGCGACGAACCCCCCAAGCCCCTCGGCACTCACCCGCGCCACGGTGAACTCGTCCTCCCGGACGTACACCAGCTGCTCGACGGACGCCTCGACGCCGGCCGCCTGCGGCCTCGTCAGCACGGTCACCGTAGGCTCCCCGAAATCACCGACACCTCGCCAAGGACCCTAGCGGTCCCCTGCGACAACTCCGCGCCGGACCAAGACCGGCGCCGGCGGTCACGGCTGATCGCCTGACTGCGCGGCACCGCCACCACACAGCCGATGCGGTACTGCTCGAGAAACGCGGAACTCGTCGTCCTGGCCGTAAGCCTCCCGCCGTACCGGAGTGATCACAAAGTGCTGCTGGGGCACTGAGCCGGGTTTACGAGGTGGATCGCCGAGGAGGCGGGCAGCCTGGCACCCTTTCCGCCACACGTCCATCGCCGGCCCCGCCGATATCAACGAGGTTTTGGGCCGCCTATTTTGAAAAGTGCGACTCCCGAATCAGCGATTGCCGCCCGCCCAAATATATCCGTGGAACCTGGACGGACTTTCTCGCGTTCTCGACATGACGGCAATGTGATGGTGTGCTCTGAGCCGGTGAAAGGGAATCAGCCCATGGTCTTATGGATCATCGCTTACGCGGTCATGATTATCGCGCTGGCCGACGCGGCCGGCCGGCCGGGGGACGCCTGGGCGGAAGCGAGACGCAGTAAGTTTCTCTGGCTCGTGGCCTTGACCTTCGGGGTGGTCGCGCCGATCTTCGGGATTAACGTCTTCATCACCTACGACGACGTCGTTCCCGAGCCGTTGGGATGGATCGGCGTGGGTCCCGTGAGCGTGACCGCGGTCGTCGGGGTCCTCCTGGCTCTCCGATACTTCCTGAAAGCGCGGCCCCAGTTGGCCGGCAGCAGCGCCAATCCGGGATGTCTGACGGCTGTCCTGCTGGCAGGAACCTTGGTGGTGGTCGTCACCTGGGTCGTCAACGGAGGACCTCCTTACCCACCGGTGGGGTCACCCCAGTGGCGTGCCGCGAACACGCCTTCGCGCGTGATCGACACGCCGCGGTCGATCAGCGGGTTCACCCGGGACGACTCGGCCCGGGTGCCGGGCATCCGCGCATACAGGGAAAGACTGGAAACCGACAGCGGCGGCACGGTCTACGACGTCAAAGACGCGGTCTACATCGACGGCGGCGGTGTCAGGTACGTCTTTGTCGGTGGCCGAATGTACGGTTATGACCCCGGAGATTTCTTGGACGATTTCCGCGATTATATCGAGAAGGCTTTCGGTAGGTCCGGCATCGTCACCGAGATCGATCCCGGGCCGGGAGGTGGTGCGGCGGCGTGCGGCAGGAATCCTGCCGATGGGGACACCATATGCGAGTGGGTGACCGAGGAGACGTTCGGGCAGGCCCAGATGACGACCATCGACGTCGACACGACCGTCGAAGAGATGGCTGAAATCACACGAAGAATCCGCGCAGGTGTCGAAAAGACCGGCACGCCACCCACCTGACAAGAAGCCACCGAGGACGCGACGTGTCCGCCGGACGGATCGATGAACGGGACATGGTCTCCTGAATGTAGCGCCATGGGGTCGTGGCCGGCACTCATTATGGCGGCCGCCGCAGAGGAATCGGTCGGGCGGAATGACTGGCCATGAAGTCGTTTGTGGCTGACGTATGGGCCGGACCCGGGAAATTCGTGGCCGAATGAGGGTGGGTGCACACCGAGGGAATGCTCATGGAGGTGAGCGGTAGGTGAAGGACTACCCGGCTGTGATCAAGAAGATGGCCGGTGACGCCGGCCTGGGTGAGGTCGTTGATCGCTATCGCCAGTCGGTACTCGTGGAGATGGAGTTATTCTTCTCTTTCGCTGGACTCGGGCTGGTGGGTCTCCTGTTCGGTGACGATGTCGGGAGGACGATCGGTGCCGTTTTCTGTGGGCTGGCCTCGCCATGGGCCCTGATCGCTTGGGTGAGGGCTCGTATGTACCTCTACCTGTGCTCCGACGGGCTGCTGACCACATCGAGTAAGACCACGCTGCGGATCCTTTGCGCTTGGGAGGACGTCGCTTATATACGGCTGTGGACTACCCGGATTTATCAAATCGGCCCGTTTGAAGACTTCCAGCGGTGCATCCTGGTGCTCGAGGACGGCATGAAACTCGATCTGGGGAGACCGTCTTATGCCAAGGGTGAGGATCTCATCGCGGCCGTCGAGGAGCGAATGGCTGCGACCATCTACCCCCGCAGGGCCGCGGAGATCTCCGAGCTGGGAGACGCCGACTTCGATCAGATCATCGTCACCGCCGATGGGATACGCGACGGCGACCGGTTCGTGAGCTGGTCGGCCATTACCGGGATGAAACGTGGCCGGGTGAGGTTGCGTATCTGGTCCGGCCCCGGCCGGCCGGTCATCTCACGGAAGGTCAAATGGATTCCTGATATCAAGGTGCTGCAGACCTTGATTTCAGAAGGTGTCCAGCGTGCGCGAGCACAGGGAGCGGGAGCCCGCCGGCAGGACTGGGGGTGAGATCATGACGACGCCGCATGCAGGGGTGTTCACCGAGAGAGGGCGACCGATGAAAGAGGACTGGAAGCAGAGCGAGGGCTGGCTGCAACAGGACAACCTCATCTATCTCGGCCTCATCGGTCTCGGCATCGTCCTCGTGCAACCGTTCCTCACCGTGGAGTCGCTGGACACGTCCGCCATGGTCTGCGTGCTGGCCTTCTCGATCTCCATACCCCTGATGGCGTTCCTCATCATGATCAACCAACTGCAGACCCAGCACCGGCACACCACCTACTCGAACTACCTGGCCCTTACCAAGACCGTCGCCGTCCTGAGCGCCTGCGCCGGCGTCGTGGCCGCGTTCTGGCACATCACGTGGCTCGCCGGCGTGGTCGTCTCCGTGGCCGCGACCCTGGGCCTGGGGATCTACAGCGCGCACTACATACGCATCGAGCGCGACGTACAAGCCAGGTCCGCCGAGTAGCCGTCGGTTCGGAATCGCCCGGCACGAGCGAGATTCCTCAAGCGGGGGTGAGGAAGTGGCCGTCGGTGCGGATGGATTCGCCGGTGGTGTTGGTGTTGGCGGTGGAGCAGAGGAAGACGATCATGCGGGCCACGTCTTCGGGGTGGGTGACGTCGCCGGTGGCGGCGGCGGCGCGGGCCGTTTCGACTACTTCCGGGGGCATGGGCTTGTCGGCGGGGGTGAAGCCCGGCATCACGACGTTGGTGAGGATGCCGGTGGAGGCCAGTTGGCGGGACATGACGCGGGTCAGGCCGTGGAGGCCTGACTTGGCGGCGATGTAGGAGACGTTTCCCGGGAAGCCGTCTTCGACGAGGCCGGTGGAGACGTGGACTACGCGGCCCCAGCCTTTCGCGCGCATGTCGCCTACCACCGCGCGGGCCAGCAGGTAGGGGCCGACCAGGTTGGCGTTCACCGAGGTGGTGAAACGTTCGACGGGGGCCGTTTCGAACGTCTCCCCCGGTTCGGGCCAGTCGGGCCACTGGACGGCGTTGTTCACCAGGACGTCCACCGGGCCGAGCTCTCGCCGTGCGTGCCGTACCGCGTCCTCCAGGGACTTGGCGTCCCCGAGGTCGAGGCGCCAGGGGATCGCGCGGGCGCCCCGTTGCTCGGCCAGGGCGACCGTGGCCGCGGCCGCGCGTGCGTTGCTGTGGTAGCCCACGGCCACGTGGGCCTTCTCCTCGGCGAAGGCCAGTGCGGTGGCCCTGCCGATCGCCGTGCTGGCGCCGGTGACCAGCACGACCTTTCCCGCCAGTCCGAGTTCCATGGTCGATCTCCTCGCGTTCAGTGACTGTCACGAATGATGTTCAGCATGCGGATGAGCTCGCGTGACTCGGCCTCGCTGAGCCCTCCGGTGGTCCGCCTCTCCACCTCGGCCCACGCCTCCTCCACCCCGGCCACGGCCTCCTCGCCGCGGTCCGTCAGCCGCACCCGGATCACCCGCCGGTCCTGCGGGTCGGAGTCCCGGCGCACGAAGCCGGCCCGCTCCATCCGGCCGAGGGCCTTGGCGATCGTGGGCTGCTCCAGGCCGATCCGCTGCACCATCTCCGCCTGCGTCGTGCCGGGGTTGTAGTGGATGTCCACGATCAGCAGTTCCTGCCCGAGGTGCAGCCCGAGCGCGGCCACCCGCCACTGCAACTCCACCCGGTGCGCCTTCGTGGCCTCAGCGAGCGCGTACCCGACCGGTCCCCGGCCGGCCGCCACCTGCCGTCCTGTGGTCACGTCATCACCGCCTCCCTTCCATAGCCGGACATCATATAGCCGGGAATGTATTGGGGCAAACAAAACGGCATCCGGCGAGGTCGCCGGATGCCGCGGAGGGTCAGAGCTGGTCGAGCAGGGTGGTGAGGGTCTGGCGGGTCTCCGAGACGGGGATGGCGTCCAGGCAGAGGCGTTCCATCACGGCCTGGTAGCGGTCCAGGTCGTCTCGTTTGTCCAGGTAGATGGCGCTGGTCAGCTGCTCCAGGTAGACGATGTCGGGGAGATCGCGTTCGCTGAAGCGGAGGATGCTGAACGGGCCGCCCGCGGCGGCGTGGCCGCCGGCGCTGAAAGGCATGATCTGGAGGGTCACGTTGGGCATGGCGATCAGTTTGATCAGGTGCTGGAGCTGGCCTCGCATCACGTCGCGGCCGCCCAAGGGGCGGCGTAACGCGGCTTCGTCCACCACGGCCCACAGGTGGGGGGCGCCGGCGCGGTAGAGGAGCTTCTGGCGGGCCATGCGGAGGTCCACACGGCGCTGGATCTCGTCTTCGATGCCCTCGGGGTGGCCCAGCCTCACCACGGCGCGGGTGTAGTCGGCGGTCTGGAGGAGGCCGGGGACGAACTGGACCTCGTAGCAGCGGATCCGGGTGGCGGCCTCTTCGAGGCCGATGTACGCCTCGAACCAGTTGGGGAGGATGTCGTCGTAGTTGTGCCACCAGCCGGGGCGGTTGGCCTGGTCGACGAGGGAGAGCAACGACTGGCGCTCGGTGTCGTCGATGACGCCGTAGAGAGTGAGCAGGTCGCGGACGTCGCGTGCCCGGAAGCCGACCCTGCCCAGTTCCATGCGGCTGATCTTGGAATGTGAGGCTCTGATGGAGTGGCCCGCGGCCTCCAGGGTGATTCCGTGCTTCTCCCGCAGGCGGCGCAACTGGGAGCCGAGCAGGATGCGTAGGACCGTGGAGCTGCCGCGTTCCCGAGCCATCATGTTGAGCGGGGTCTCGTCCCCTTCGGCTCGGGCAGTGATCATCGCTAACGTCCTTCAGGCGGTCGAACTGATCGTGGTCTCACTTCTCGCGGTCACAGAGAAGTTCACGATACCCCCGACTCCCCAATTGAGATATACCCCAACATCACCCTTAGGCTACGATTTTAAACCCTCCGTAACCCCCGTACCGGTCAAAACGCCAGGTCATCGAAGTCGCCGTTCTTCGCACCAAGGATGAAAGCGGCCATTTCGCCACGACTGTAAATCAGTACCGGGCCGCCCGGATGGCGAGAGTTGCGCACCGCCACCCCGCCGTCCGGCAGGGCCGCCACCTCGACACAGTTGCCACTCGGGTTGCTGCGGGCACTCTTGCGCCAGCTCACCCCGTCCAGCGCGAACGCGGGCATGCCGTTGGAGATCTCGTTCATCTTGCCTCTTCGTCGCCGTCAGAATCCGACGAAACCCGACGACACAGACAAAACCTCTCGTCGGGCCCCCCACCGCCACGAGAACTCCATCTAGGCGCTCCCCGGTGCAGACCTCATCATACTGTCTGTGCGTTTGCACGTGCATCGGTACTTGCATGTGCACAGTGGGGGATAGCACTATGGATTAAGCGGTTCATCATCCCCCATAGCATCACCTAACCTCACAGGGCCTACCTATGACTGGTTACCGGACAGACCCCCCCAAACCCACTACCGTCGGCGACGACAAGTGGGAATCATGGCTGGCGGCGCTGGACCGTGTCCTGTCTCCGGCGGGCCCCTGGTCCTCCAGCGGAGACCAACCACCCGCGGAAGTACGCCTCGCGGTCTGCGACCTGCGCCACGACCCGTACGCCGCCCGCACCGCCCGCCGCTTCACCACCACCACGCTGGACGCCTGGGGCCTGACCCTGTTACTCGACGACGTCGAGCTGGTCATGGGCGAGCTGGTCATCAACGCGCTGCGCCACGGCCTCCCCGAGCAGGGCGCCACCATGCCCCCCCGCCAGCCGGTGCGCATCGTGCTGGCCCTCACCCGCGACTCCCTGCTCTGCGTGGTCACCGACCCCAGCGAGGACCGGCCCGCCCCCCGCGAGGTCGACTTCGCCGCCGAGGGAGGACGAGGGCTGCGGGTGGTGGAAGGCCTCAGCCACCGGTGGGGCTGGGCCCCGCTGCGCTCGCCGGGCAAGGCGGTCTGGGCCGGATTCCACATCCCCCAGGTGGTCGAGCAGGCCCCCCGGTACGCGGAGAGATCCGCGGTTGGCCGGACACCGGACCGATTCAGCATGCAGACTGGTGTCACGTCGTACCGCTGAGCTTGCCGGGCCGACCGCAGCGCCGCGAGAAATGAGCCGCTACCCCGGGTGGAGGGATAACGTCTTCCCCGCCGGCGCACCGTCGGTTTCGGTGGAACGGGGGGATCGTGGCGGAGACCGTCCGCGCGGAACGCCTGGGGTTCGATCCCACCGTTCCCAATGACGCCCGCATCTTCGACTACTACATGGGCGGCAAGGACAACTTCGCCGCCGACCGCAAGGCCGCCCGCCACATGCTGGACGTCGCCCCCGAGCTGCCGCTGATGTGCCGCGAGGGCCGCCGTCTCCTCAGCCGGGTGGTGCGCTACCTGATCGGCGCCGGGGTGCGCCAGTTCATCGACCTCGGCTGCGGGCTCCCCACGATGGGCAACGTCCACGAGGTCGCCCAGGCGGCGGCGCCCGGCTCGCGGGTGGTGTACGTCGACAACGACCCGGTGGTCGTGCGGCACTCCCAGGCCCTGCTGGAGCAGAACGACGACACCGTCGTCATCGAGGCCGACCTGCGCGACACCCGCGCCGTCCTCGGCCACCCCCGGGTTGAGGCGCTCATCGACCCCGACCTCCCGGTGGCGGTGCTGCTCCACTTCACCCTGATCCTGGTGCCCGACGACGACGAGGCGGCCCGCGTCGTCGCCGAGTACCGCGACGCCGTGGCCCCGGGCAGCTACGTGGCCATCGCGCACTCCGTGTGCGACCCCAAGCCCGAGGCCTCCGCCAAGCTCGCCGCCATCTACAGGGACACCGGCGTGGTGGACGGCCCGCGCCGCGGGCAGGTGCGCAGCAAGGCCGAGGTCGAGTCGTTCTTCGACGGCCTGCGAGTGGTGGACCCCGGCATCGTCTACATCCCCTGGTGGCGTCCCGACCCCGGGGAGTCGCTTCCCGGCCCTGAGACGGTGTGGTCGGTCGGCGGCGTAGGCCGCGTGGAGCGCTGAAAAGCGTTACCACAGGGCGTGACACGCCCGTGGGCGAAAAAACTTTCCGGGCCTGCCCGCGCGGGTGCCGCCTCAGGGGCGCCACCTCCCAGGACCCGTCACCCCCGTCATGATCTCGAATGATTACGGACGGTTGACAGCCACCGGCGCGCCGAGGCCCAAAATCCCGGTCCCCATCCCGGTTCCGCGGAATCCTCCGGCAATCCACCTCACTGAATCTCACTTAACTTTTGCCGCATACCCCGTAAAATCCGCCGATGTGAACGATGGTCACCACGCTCCACACGAGCTCCCGGTCCGCGGGCGCTCGTTCCGTACCACCTCCGGCCGGCACCGCCGACCGGTGCCGGCGAACCTGCCGCCCGAGGCTCCCGCCCTGGTGATGGCCGCGCCCGGCACCGACAGTGACGTGCCCGTGGCCATCAAGACCATCGTCTGCGTCGATCATCCACAACTCGACGTGAAGCTGGTCCATCTCGGCGACCCCAAGGCCAGCCTGGCCGAGACGCTGATCGACTGCGCCGCCAAACGGCCCGAGGGCGCGCCCGCCGCCATCGTGGTGCCCATGGTCACCGGCCCGCACCAGCAGGTGTACCGGGCGGTGCGCGAGGCCGTCGCCGAGAGCGGCGTGATGACCACCATCGCCGACCCGCTCGGCCCGCACCCGCTGCTCGCCGAGGCGCTGCACGTCAAGCTGGCCGACGGCGGGCTCGCCCGCGCCGACCGCATGCGCCTGTTCAACATCGCCGCGCCGGTGGACGGCATCATCATCGCCACGGTCGGCGGCCAGGAGGCGGTGCGGGCGGCGGACGCGACGGTCGTGCTGCTCGCCGCCCGGCTCACCCTGCCCGTGGTGGCCGCGTCGCTGGACGCGTCGCCCGGCGTCGCGGACGCGGCGCAGCGGCTGCGCAACATCGGCGCGTCCCGGCTGGCGCTGGCGCCGTTCCTGATCGGCCCGGAGATCGACGTCCAGCGCATCACCGCGGCCGCCGCGTCGGTCGGCGCCGGCTGCGCCGAGGCCCTCGGCGCCCACAGCGCGGTCGCCCAGCTCGTGGCCCTCAGCTACGGCAGCTCCCTGACCGGCGTCGACCCCGACACCCAGTAGCCGGGCTCACCCGGTCTGCTCGGGCACGTCCAGGACCTCCACCGGATCGGGCCAGGTGTGCACCGGCTTGTGGGTGAACGCCAGCTCGCGGTAACGCTCCAGCATGGCCGCGCGCACGCCCGGCGCGGCGCCGAGGGCCGCCAGGGCGCGCCGCTGCCACGCCGCCCCGGTCCGCCGCAGGCGCACCCGCTCGGAGATCACGTCCAGCAGGCGCGACGCCTCGCCGTCGTCCACCCCGGACGACACCAGGCCGTTCCACGCCACCGGCAGCAGCTCCAGCGCCAGCTCGTGCGCGGGGCACGAGCCGGTGCGGCCCGGCCAGGCGAGCTCGGCGTCCAGGCCGCTGCGCGCGGCGCGGTAGAAGTTGCGGTAGGCGTCGGCGAAGGGGAAGCCGGCGATCCAGCCGGGGTCGGCCGCGGTGGCCAGGACCAGCCCGAGCAGGAACGCGGCGTTGGCCACCATGTCGGTGCCGGTCGGGCCCGCGGGCAGGGCGCGCAGCTCCACGCGCAGGTGACCGCCGTCCCCCGGGTCGTACACCGGGCGGTTCCACTGCCACACCGTGCCCTGGTGCAGCCGCAGCTCGGCGAGCCGCGGCACGCCGCCGCCGCGCACCGCCGCCAGGGGGTCCTCGTCGTCCATCACCGGCATCACCGGCTCGTACTCGCGCACGCTCAGCGCGAACAGCTCGGCGGCGCCCTCGCGCACCCAGCCGGAGCCGAAGCAGACCCGGCCGTCCACCCGCCAGGGCCGTTCGGGGTCGCGGTCGTCGGCGGACGCCTCGAACAGCGCGATCCGGGTCTCCTCCCACAGCTCGCGGCCGAGGAACGCCGGGGAGTTGCCGCTCACCGCGAGCACCGGCCCGATGGCGAGCTGCGCGGCGTTGTACATGTCGGCGAAGTCGCCCGGCGGGGTGCGGAGGTGGATCTGCCAGGACGTGTTGGCACTCTCCAGGATGACGTCCTCGACCTCCAGGTCCAGCCGTTCCACCCCGGCGATCCGCACCCGGAACGGCTCCTCGCGCACCCGGCGCATGCCGCTGCTCAGCGCCTTGTAGCGCGTCTCGTCGCTCATCGCGTCCGGGGTGAAGTCGAACTCCGACAGCGTCGGCAGGATGCCGATCGGCACCACCCGGCCGCCCTGCGAGCGCGCCGCCCCGTCGACCAGGGCCATCGTCTCGCGGATCTCGGTCTCCATGGCGGTGAACGGCCGCCCGGCCAGCGGCAGCGGGGTGAGGTTGACCTCCAGGTTGAAGCTGCCGAGCTCCAGCACCACCCGCTCGTCGTCCACGGCGGTCTGGACGGCCTTGTTGCGGCGCAGCGGGCGGGCGTTGCCGTCGATGAGGAACAGCTCCAGTTCGGCGCCGACGGTCGCCGGGCCCGCGCCGAAGCCCGGCCGGGCGAGCACCTCGTCCAGCGCGGTCAGGGAGTCCTCCAGGCGGGCGCCGAAACGCGCGAACTCCGCCTCGGAGAACCGCTCCTTGGCCACGTGCTGTCCCATTCGCGTCCTCTCCTGCCGATGAGCGGTCGTCCGGTGATGCCCGAGTGACCGGTGGTGGCGTCGCCTCGTCTCTGTCCCGGGGGGCACGTTTCATGCTTCCACCTCCGGAGCAGGCGTCCCCAAGTGGCGTGCCGGGTTGTGCGCACGGCATTGACGTGGCGGTAGTGAATCGGTATGCCTGAACAACGCCATTTGTTGGTGAGGGCCCCTCAGTGGGAGGCGATGGCAATGCGCGTGCTGGTGCACGCCTACCCGTGGGACATCATCGGTGATCCACTGTTCACCGGACGGGTACAGGCGCTTGGCTGTGACGGGGTCAACCTCGCCGCGGCCTATCACACGGTCAGGGCGGCGACGCCCTGGCACCCCGAGCGGGCGTACCTCGACGCGAGGCACGCCGCGCTGTACCGGCCCGCCCGGGAGGAGGCGTGGTCAGGGCGGCGGCTGACCCCCGGCCCGGCGCCCTGGATGGACGACCCCGACTCCTTCGGCACGGCCGCGACGGCGCTGGCCGAGGCGGGGGTGCCGGTGACGGCCTGGGTGGTGCTGACCCACAGCAGCCGCCTCGGCGAGGCGGATCCCGGCGTGGCGGTGCTCAACTGCTTCGGGCAGCGGTACCCATGGGCGCTGTGCCCCTCGAACGCCGAGGTGCGCGGGTACGCCGCGACGCTGGCCTCCGAGTCGGTGCGGGGCCTGCCGCTGGACGGCGTGCTGCTGGAGGCGTGCGGGCAGCTCGGCGCCGACCACGGCGGCCACCACGACAAGACCGACGGCGCCTACGACGCCCGCGCGCGGCGCATGCTCTCGGTGTGCTGCTGCCCGGCGTGCACGGCGGGCTGGGCCGCGCGGGGGATCGACCCCGAGCGGACGGTGCGGGACCTGCGGGCCGCGGTGCGCTCCCGGGAGCACGACCTCGATCCGGCCGTGGCCGCCGCGGTGCTCGCGGTGCGCCACGAGGCGGCCGACGAGCTGCGGCACGAGGTGGTCGCGGCGCTGCCCGGCGGGCTGCGGGTGACGCTGCACGGCACCCCCGACCCGTGGGCGACCGGCGCCAATCCCGGCCTCACCCCGCAGGTGGGCAAGGAGGTGGACGCCGTCGTGGTGCCGTGCTGGCCGCCGGGCCAGGACTCGGCCGAGCGGGTGCGCCAGACGCGCGGCGCGGTCCCCGAGGGCGTCGCGGTGGGGGCGTACGTCACCGTGCTGCCGCCGCTGCGCCCCGAGGAGGCGGTGCCGCACGTGCGGCGGCTGGTGGAGGCCGGCGCCGACGAGATCCACCTCTACCACGCAGGCCTGGCCGGGCCCTCCCGCCACGGCCTGCTCGGCGACGCGGTCCGCGCCGCGGTCTCCTGACGGCGGCACCCCGGCGCTGAGAAAGCGGACGTCCGTTCGATATCGTGATATATCAGGATATCGAGGAGGGTTCGTGGAGCGTCGTCTGGCACCCGAGCAGTTGCGAAGCCACCGTTGGTACGGCACCGAGACCGTGCGGTCCTTCAACCATCGGGCCAGGACCCGCCAGCTGGGCCTGTCCGCCGAGGAGCACATGGGCAAGCCGGTCATCGGCATTCTCAACACCTGGAACGAGCTCAACCCCTGCCACATCCACTTCCGCGAGCGCGCCGAGGACGTCAAGCGCGGCGTGTGGCAAGCGGGCGGCTACCCCGTGGAGCTGCCGGTCATCTCGCTGTCTGAAAGTTTCCAGAAGCCGACGACCATGCTGTACCGCAACCTGCTGGCCATGGAGACCGAGGAGATGATCCGGTCGTACCCCGTGGACGCGGCGGTGCTCATGGGCGGCTGCGACAAGACGACGCCCGCGCTGCTGATGGGCGCCATCAGCATGGACCTGCCCGCCATATTCCTCCCCTGCGGCCCGATGCTCCCCGGCAACCTGCGCGGCGAGGTGCTCGGCAGCGGCACCGACGTGTGGCGCTACTGGGCCGACAAGCGCGCCGGGCTGGTCGGCGAGCCGGTCATGCGCGACCTGGAGGAGGGCATCGCCCGCTCCCCCGGCCACTGCATGACGATGGGCACCGCCTCCACCATGACGTCGGCCGCCGAGGTGCTCGGCATGACGCTGACCGGCGCCGCCGCCATCCCCGCCGTGTCCTCCGCGCACACCCGCATGGCCGCCGCGACCGGGCGCCGCGCCGTCGACATGGCCTGGGAGGACCTGCGCCCGTCCCACATCCTGACCGCCGAGGCGTTCGCCGACGCGGTCACCGCCGTACTGGCGCTGGGCGGCTCCACCAACGCCGTCATCCACCTGATCGCCATGGCCCGCAGGCGCGGGATCGACCTCACGCTGGACGACTTCGACGCCGCGTCCCGCAAGGTGCCCGTCCTGGCCGACCTGCGGCCGAGCGGGACCTACCTCATGGAGGACTTCTACCTGGCCGGCGGGCTGCCCGCGCTGCTGTCCCGCGTCACCGACCTGCTGCACCCCGACCGCCCCACGGTGACCGGCCGGTCGTTCGGCGAGGGCATCGCGGACGCTCAGGTGTACGACGACAAGGTGATCAGGCCGCGCGAGGACCCGCTGTCGCAGGAGGGCGGCCTCGCCGTGCTGCGCGGCAACCTGGCCCCCGACGGCGCGGTGATCAAGCACGTGGCCGCCGAGCCCTGGCTGCTGCGGCACACCGGCCCGGCCCTGGTGTTCGACGGGCACCGCGACCTGATGCGGCGCATCAACGACGAGGACCTGCCGGTCACCCCCGACTCGGTGCTGGTGCTGCGCGGCGCCGGTCCGCGCGGCGGCCCCGGGATGCCCGAGCAGGGCATGCTGCCGCTGCCCGACCGCATCTTGAAGGCGGGGGTGCGGGACATGGTGCGCATCTCGGACGCCCGGATGAGCGGCACCAGCTACGGCGCCTGCGTGCTGCACGTCGCGCCGGAGTCGCACGTCGGCGGGCCGCTGGCGCTGGTGCGGGACGGCGACCTGATCACGCTGGACGTCGAGGCCCGCCTGCTCACGCTGGACGTGCCCGAGGAGGAACTGGCCAGGCGCCGGGCCGAGTGGAAGCAGCCCGGTACGGTGTTCCGGCGCGGATACGGTTCGCTGTTCGACGCCCATATCCTGCAAGCTGATCAGGGCTGCGACTTCGACTTCCTGGCCGGGTCGGGTGGCGCCCCGGAACCCGACACCGAGTGACCACGCGGGAGCGGTGAGTGCGCGACCATATACCGGTGCAGAACATGTCAGACGAGCCGGTCCTGCGGCCGGTGGCCCGCTCCACCACGCGGACCGACCTGGTCGCAGACTCGATCCGCACGGCCATCCTGTCCGGACGTCTCAAACCCGGCGAGACGCTGGTGGAGCGGCGGCTCGCCGAGCAGCTCGGCGTGTCCAAGACCCCCGTGCGCGAGGCCCTCATCGGCCTCGCCACCACCGGGCTGGTGGTGATGAGCCCCAACCGCGGGGTGAGCGTGCGCGTGCTGGACGCCACCGACCTGCGCAAGGCCAGCGAGCTGCGGGTGCTGCTGGAGCCGTGGGCGGTGGCGGGCGCCACGCGGCTCCGCCGCCCCGAGACGGCGCGCGCCGCCCGGCAGGCGCTGACCGAGGCGGCCGACCTGCTGTCCGGCGAGGACCCCACGGCCCTCAGCCTGGCCAACCGCAGGTTCCACCGCGCGCTGTACTCCGGCTGCGAGAACGAGCTGGTGACCGCCCAGCTGGACAACCTGCAGGACCTCACCGCCCTCGGCACGGTCGCCGTGCTGTGGCCGCGCTGGCCCACCTGGCGCGAGGAGTACACCGAGCACGAGCGCATCCTCGCCGCCGCCCAGGCGGGCGACGCGGACCTGGCCGAGGACCTGACCCGGTCCCACGTCGAGCGCTCGGTCACACTGCTGGCCCGCCGCGAGGACCAGGGCTGAGCGGACGGCACGGCGCGCCCCCAAGCGCGCCGTGCCCGTCACGCGTCGTTCAGGACTCGCGGTAGCCGCGCAGGGTCTCCTCGTCCGGGGGGTAGGTGCCGCGCAGCGGGGCGCCGTCGTCCACGAGGCGCTGGATGTACTCCTCCAGCCGTTCCTGCTCCAGGGCGTCCCGCGCCACCTCGGCGGCCAGGTGGCGCGGCACGCAGACCACACCCTCGGCGTCGGCGACGATGACGTCCCCCGGGTAGACCGGCACCTCGGCGCAGCCGATGGGCACCTGGAGGTCCACCGCGTGGTGGCGGGCGAGGTTGGTGGTGGCGCACACCCCGGCGGCGAACGCCGGCAGCTCCAGGTCGGTGAAGAACGGCGAATCACGCACCGCCCCGTCGGTGACCAGACCCGCCGCGCCGCGCCGCAGCAGCCGGGTGGCGAGGATGCCGCCGATGGACGCCGCGCGGGTGTCGCCGCGGCAGTCCATCACCAGCACCTGCCCCGGGCCGACCGACTCGACGGCCCGCCGCTGCGGGTGGTCGTAGTCCCGGAACACCGACAGCACGTCCAGATCCTCACGCGCCGGGATGTTCCTCAGCGTGAAAGCTTCACCGACCATGCGGGTGCACGAGGGGTTGAGCGGGCGGAGCCCGGCGAGGTACGCGTTGCGCAGTCCCCGCGCGAACAGCTGGGTGGTCACCGTCGCGGTGGACACCCGCCGCAGCGCGGCGAACACCTCGGGCCCGATGGCGCCGTCCGTCTGCTCCACACCCCCCTTGTCCCCCTCCACCTGCGCGGTCACGCCGCCCCCTCGGCGAGCCGCAGCGCCTCGATGATCGCGGCGACCTCGGCCCGCTCGCCGTCCGGAAGGGTGGAGATCGGCGGGCGCACGTCCCGGCCGCACACGCCGAGCTGGGCCAGGGCCTCCTTGAGCACCGACACGTTGTTGCCGCCCGCGTGCCTGGCCCGCAGGTCCTCGATGGGCTTGAGCAGGCGCCACAGCTCCATCGCCTCCTTGGACTCGCCGTCGCGCAGCCGCGCGTGCAGGGCCAGCGACAGCTCGGGGGCGATGACGGCGAGCCCGGAGGTGAAGCCCCGCGCGCCGCCCGGCCAGAAGAACGGCGCCCAGCCCTCGGCCAGGCCGCACACCCAGACGAGTCCGCCCAGCTCGTCGGCCATCTCGGCCAGGCGCGGCGGATCGGGCACGGCGTACTTGATGCCTATGAGATTGGGGCTGGCCTCGGCGAGCCGCCCGATCGCACGAACGGTGATCATGGGGGACCGCACGTAGCACACGACGCCGAGGCCGGGCACGGCATCGGCGACGGCGCGGTGGTAGTCGATCCAGCCGTCCTCCGATTGGTAAGGGTGCACGGGCTGGTGCACCATCACGGCATGCGCGCCGAGCCGCGCCGCCTCGCCGGCCAGATCGACGGCCCGCGCCGTGTCGTGCCCCACCCCGGCGATGATCACCGCGTCCCCCGCCGCCCCCGCGGTGAGCTCCACCACGCGGTTCAGCTCGGCGTCGGACAGCGAATAGAACTCTCCGGTGTTCCCGTTGGGCGTGACGGCGCCGATCCCGGCCGCCACCATGCGCGACACCACGGCGGCGTAGGCCGGCTCGTCGATGTGGCCCGTCGCGTCGAACGGTGTCACCGGCACCGACACCACCGAGGCGAGCGCCTGCCTGACCTCATCCAGCATCGAGATCTTCCCTTCGTGGACCGCTGCTGATATCTGGTATATCAGCACATCGCCATGCAGACCTATTGACATATTTCACACGCGTTTCCATTCTTGTGTGCGCGATGGGTGGCGCCGCCCGAGGTACGTCCGGCGCCGCCGCCGGCGCAACCGCACGCCCGCGGCGCCCGCCGCCGGGCGTCGAAGGAGGACCATGAGATCTCCCAGACTGTCCGTGCTCGCCGGCTGCCTCCTCCTCGGGGTCGTGACCGCCTGCGGCGCCCCTGAGCCGGCCGGCGGAGGCGCCGCCTGGGCCGACGAACCCGCCGCCGCCGACGTCAAGATGCCTGCCGAGCCGGTCACCCTGAACATCGTGGACGTGGCGGGCAACCTGCAGCTCACCCAGCAGATCTTCGACAACTACAAGGCCCAGAACCCCAAGGCCGTCAAGAACATCACCTACACCAAGGTCACCTCCCCCGAGCTGGCCGGCAAGGTGAAGGCGCAGCAGGACGCCAAGCGCCTGGACATCGACCTGGTGCTCACCGGCACCGACGGCCTGGCCGCCGGGCTGGAGCAGGGCCTGTGGGTGGACCTCAAGGGTAAGTACGCCGACAAGCTGCCCGACACCAGCCAGTACCTGGAGCCGGCCGCCGCGATGCTGGACCTGGCGCAGGGCCGGGGCGTCATCGTCACGTACTACCCCTCCGGGCCGCTGATCGAGTACAACCCCGCGACGGTGACCGACCCGCCGACGACCGCCGAGGAGCTGCTCGCCTGGGCCAAGGCGCACCCGAAGAAGATCGCGTACGCCCGCCCGGCCAACTCCGGCCCCGGCCGCACCTTCCTGATGGGCCTGCCGTACATCCTGAAGGACTCCGACCCCAAGGACCCGGTGGCGGGCTGGGACAAGACCTGGAAGTACCTCAAGGACCTCGGGCAGTACGTCGAGTACTACCCGACCGGCACCACTCAGACCATGAAGGAACTCGGCGAGGGCACCCGGGACATCATCGTCACCACCACCGGGTGGGACATCAACCCGCGCGTGCTCGGCCAGGTGCCCAAGGACTTCAAGGTGGGCACGCTGGACGGCTTCACCTGGGTCACCGACGCGCACTACATGGTGGTACCCAAGGGCATCTCCGGCGCGAAGCTGGCCGTGGTGGCGGACCTGATGAAGTTCGCGCTCACCCCGCAGCAGCAGGCCATCACCTTCGACAAGGGCTACTTCTACCCCGGTCCCGCCGTGAAGGGCGTCACCGTGGACATGGCCCCGCCGGAGAGCCGCCAGGCCATCGCCGACTTCGGCCGGCCCGAGTACGACCAGCTCATCGAGTCGAACCCCAAGGCCGTGCCGCTGGACGCCAAGGCGCTGGTGGCCGCGTTCGACAAGTGGGACAAGGAGGTCGGCGGCGACAAGGTGAAGAAGTCATGACCCCTCCCGCGAGCATTGCGAGGGGCGCGTGACGGAACGCGAGGCACCGTCCGGCGGCTTCCGCGCCCTGCGGATGGACGGGGTGTCCCGGCGGTTCGGGACCACCACCGCCCTGGACCGTCTGGACCTCACGATCGAGGGGGGCGAGTTCATCGCCCTCCTCGGGCCGTCCGGCTGCGGCAAGTCGACCGCGCTGAACTGCCTGGCCGGGCTGCTGCCCCTCACCGGGGGCGGCATCTGGCTGGACGACGAGCGCATCGACGGGCTGCCGCCGGAGAAGCGCGGCTTCGGCATGGTGTTCCAGAACTACGCCCTGTTCCCGCACCTGACCGTGCGGAAGAACGTCGGGTTCGGGCTGGCGATCCGCGGGGTGTCCCGGCAGGAGACGGCGCGGCGGGTGGACGAGGCGCTGGCGCTGGTCGAGCTGACCGACCAGGCGCACAAGCTGCCTGGCAAGCTGTCCGGCGGGCAGCAGCAGCGGGTCGCCATCGCGCGGGCCATCGTGATCCGCCCCCGGCTGGTGCTGATGGACGAACCGTTGTCCAACCTGGACGCCAAGCTCCGGCTCCAGATGCGCACCGAGATCCGCAAACTGCACCAGTCCCTCGGGCTGACCACCGTGTACGTCACGCACGACCAGGAGGAGGCGCTCGCGCTCGCCGACCGCGTCGTGGTGCTGCGCGGCGGCGTCGTCGAGCAGATCGGCTCGCCGGAGGAGGTGTACACCTACCCGCGCAACACCTACGTCGCCGGTTTCATGGGTTACCGCAACCTGCTGCGCCTCCCCGTCACCGCCCGCGACGGCGACAAGGTGACCCTGGCCGACCCCGGCCTGCGCCTCACCGGCACCCCCCAGGAGGAGTTCACCGGCGACACGGCCGTGGCCGCGATCCGCCCCGAGGACTTCACCGTCGGCGCCGTCGAGTCCAACTCGATCCGCCTCTCGGTCGAGGTCGCCGAGTTCCACGGCCGCGAAATGGCCGTAGAAGGCGTCACCGAATCCGGCCGCGTCATCCACTTCCGCGTCCCCGACCGCCTCCACCCCGGCGAAAAGATAGAACTAGGCGTCCCCTCCCCCCGCGTCCTAATCTTCAGCGACAACCTCCCGGAACCGGAATGACCCCCACCCACCCCCCGTCCCGCAAACTC
>NZ_JBHSRF010000073.1:0-47219 GCF_042658925.1 Sphaerisporangium aureirubrum | reverse complement strand
CCGACTTGCTAGGGGGGTGAAGGACCAGGGGGTGGCTTGGGATGGGGGGGTGTCGGTGGTTTGGTGGCGGGCCCTGTGGAGGGCTTCGGGCATGGGGTGGCCTTGGTGGAGGGCTTGGTGGAGGGCGATCATCAGGGGGACGGTGGCGGCGTCGTTGACGGGGGTTACCGGGGAGATGATGCCTGCGGTGCCCAGGGGGAGGAGGGCGGCGGTGAGGCCGAGTAGTTCGTCGGCGCCGGCGTGGGCCATGCGGGCGGAGTCGCAGCACGGGAGGACCAGGCGGTAGGGGGCCTGGACGAGTCGTTCGAGGTCATGGGCGATCAGCGGGCCGTCGTCCAGGCGCAGGGAGGAGAACAGGGGGCTGTCGGCGCGGAAGTCGCCGTGTGCGGCGATGTGGGTGAGCCAGGTGCCCTCGATGGCGCGCAGGACCAGGGACGAGGTGGCCTTGCCGTCGCCGAGCACGGTCGCGTGGCCGTACGCCTGCGCGATGCGGTCCACCTCGGCGCCGCCGGTGGTCAGGCCAGGGCCGCGCACCAGCACGACGTCACGGTTGGCGGGAGGCGGCGTCTCGCGGGCCCGCATCCACGACAGCGCCGAGGGGGCGACGCTGACGACGCGGTCGCGCAGGGCGGGGAGCATCGGCCAGGGCACGCCGTCCAGGCGGCTCGGCGGCACCAGCACCACGGGGCCGTCGCCGAGGTGACGGACGGCGTCCCCGAGCAGGAGGGTCTGCAACCGGCCTGCGGCACCGTCGAGCAGGCGCATCTCGTGCGCGAGGGTGCGCGGTGAACGGTCGTACGCCAGGCGGGTGAGGCCGAGGCGGGCGAACCTGAGCTCCTGGACGGCGTCCGCGAGCCCGCCCGCGACGCTGTGGCGCACTCGCCCTCCCCCGCACACGAGCACGTGCAGGACGCCGTCGATCTCGGTCAGCTCGACCAGCCGGCCGGGGCCGAGGGCTTGCAGCAGCGCGCCGGGGTCGAACCGGTGCGGGCCGCCGTGCCCGTCGCCGCGCAGCCGGAGCAGGCGGGCCCTGATGTTCTCCTGCAGGCGCCGCCGGTCGCGTTCCAGTACGGCGGTGGGCGCGCCGCCGGCCTTGGCGGCGTCCACCAGGCAGGCGACCTCGCGGAACGCCGCCAGGTCGGCGCGCAGCCCGGGGTCGTCCGGCGGCCGCGCGGCCGGGGTGGTGAGGGCCGTGGCCCGCCATCGCTCGCTCCAGGACAGCAGGCCGCGGGGACGGCCGGAGCGCGCCGCCGCGCGCAGCGCCATGGCGGCCAGCTCGGTGCCGTGCGCGGTGGCCCCGGCGCGCAGCTCGGCCGAGCCGAAGGTGAGCCGGTGCGCGTCCAGCAGGTCGAGCCCGCGGCGGCAGGCGGCGAGCGTGCGGCGGGTGGTCCCCCTGCTGTCGGCGCGCAGCGCCTCGGCGAGCCAGCCGCCCGCGCGGGCCAGCGGCGGCCCCGAGCCCTTGCGCCGGGCCGCCGTCGCCAGGTACCGGTCCGCCTCGTCCGCGCGCCCGAGCGTCAGCGCCATCCGGCCGGCCAGGAGATACGCCTGCACCCCTTCCGGCGACCCCGCCTCCGCCAGCCGCTCCCCGAGCGCTGCGGTCTCCCGCACCATCCGCGCCGTCACGCCCCGCCCCGCCCCGGCCAGGGCGAAACGGGCCTGATGGGCGAGGAGGCAGGCGTGGAGGGACCACCAGTCGCGTTGCTGGCGGGTGAACTGGCGGCAGGCGGTGACGGTGAGCTGGAGGGCGGTGGCGGGGTCGCCGGCGGCCAGGGTGGCGCGGCCGGCGGCCAGGCGGAGTTCGGCGCGTTTGGTGGCCTGGCCTTTCTCCTGGTCCAGGCGGTGGACGGCGCCGGCGGTGGACTCGGCGGCCTCGCGGGCCAGCCCGGCGGCCAGCAGGACGGCGCAGCGGTCGATGTCGAGGTCCGGCATCGGGGCGCCGAGGGCCTGGTAGCGGCGCCCGGCGGCGTCCAGGTGGTCCAGTGCCGAGGGGAGGTCGCCCGCGCGGAACGCCACCAGCCCTCGGTTGTGCACGCCGAACGCCGCCTCCAGCTCCTGGCCGGTGGCGGCGAACAGCGCGTCGGCGGTGAGCAGGTCGGCGTCGGCGCGGCCGGTGGCGCCGAGCGTGAGGTGGATCAGCGCGCGGGCCGTCAGGGCCCGTGCCGTCCACAGCCCGTCGCCGGCGGCCTCCAGCGCGACGGCCGACCGGCTGAGGTCGTCGAGCGCCTCGCGGTGCCGCCCGAGCACGCGCAGCACGTAACCGCGCCGGTAGAGGGCACGCGCGGCCGTGACGCCGCTGCCGGTGCCGACGGCCGCGTCGAGCGCCGCGAGGCCACCGGCGCTGTCGCCGAGGGCGGTGAGCGCGACGCCGAGGGTGGCGAGCACGTCGGCCTCCCGCTCCGGGCAGCCGGACTCGCGGGCGAGCCGCAAAGCGCATCGGATTTCTTTAATCGCCGCCCGCAAATCGCCGAACTCCCGCAGGACGATCCCGACGGACTGGTGCGCGATGGACGCGTGATAAGGCTCGGGAACGGTCCCGAGGAACGATCGGGCGGCTGACAGCGCCGCCTGCGGACGGGAATAGGCGAGTGTCAGCAATTCCTGGGGCGCCACAACCGCCCCATCAATATACAAATTTGTCCCCGACACCACGTCATGGTATGACTATGGCATTCTCGCGTCCACCCAATAATCTCCCCACGTGAGGCGCACATGACGGTGCCGGCCGCAGAAGACCCCTTACACGCACGTTTCCGGGCGCAGGTCAATTCGATTGTCGCGGCGCTCGGCGAGGATCGCGTCGGTGTGGCGGCCGACGAGTACGGCGAGCCGGCCTTCATCTACGAACCCGGGCACATCCTCACCAGGAGAGCCGATGTCCGCCGCGTCCGGGAGGCGCTCGAGGACATCGACAGGACCGACGACGTCCGTGGCCGGCGCAGACCGCGCCCCGGCGAGGAGGCCCCGTCGGAGGGCGGCGCGGCGGAACGCGCCGATGTCGTCAGGTTGCGGGTGAACGGCGACGTCCTGCGGATCCTGCGGCTGCTCGCCGACATCCTGGGCATCGGCGTGGTGACCCCCAACCACCTTTTCTCGATCACCCCGGTGGCCGCCTGCCCGTCGGGTGAGCCGCTCGTCGTGGACGGCGACGACTGCGGCGACCGCTGCGGCGACCGCTGCGGCGACCCCGCGCCGCTGCCGAGGTGGAACCGCGATCGGACCGCGGGCAAGGGTGTCGGCGTCCTGATCGTCGACACGGGGCTGCTGGACCACTACGCCAGGGAGCATCCTTGGCTGAGGGGCGGCCCCGACCCGTCGCGGGCGATCGACGACCCCCAGCCGGGCATCCAGCGGTACGAGGGACACGGCACGTTCATCGCCGGGGTGCTGCGCTGTGTGGCGCCATCGGTCACGTTCGGCGTGTCCAACGCGATGCGCCCCGTGGGGACGCTCTACGAGCACCAGCTCGGCCCGGCGTTGCTGGGCGCGCTCCAGGACTGGGCGAACGCTCACGGTGGCCGGTGGCCCGCGATCATCAACCTCTCGTCCGGCACGCCCACGCAATATTCGCTGCCGCCGATCGGCCTCGAACAATTCAGGAAGGAACTCGAAAAAAATTCGGATACCATCCTGGTCGCCGCGGCCGGAAACAACGGCAGCACGAAGCTCTTCTGGCCCGCCGCGTATGCGGCCGATTATCCGCAGGTCATCTCGGTAGGGGCGCTACGCAGATACAGCATCGGACGCCACGAACGCGCCTGCTTCTCCAATTACGGGGACTGGGTGACGGTATTCGCGCCCGGCGAATGGCTGGTGAACGCCTTCGCCTGGGGGGATTACGAATACGCCGAACCACATCACGACCAGTGCATTTACCTACGGCCGCCCGTCCCTTCGTACGCGGGATGCACCTGCGTCGACGCGCCGGCGTTGCGGACACGGGTCACCTTCGACGGCATGGCGCGATGGAGCGGCACCTCGTTCGCCGCCCCGGTGGTCGCCGGTCTGATCGCCGGGCTGATGTCGCGGTCGGGCATGACGGCGCGCCAGGCGGCGGACGAGCTGCTCGTCAAGGCGCGCGCGCCCGGCTGGCGCAGCGCGACGGGAGACCCCGTGCTGCTGCCGCCCGGGTGGCCGGCGGCGGGGTCGCCCTAGGGAGCGTCCCGCTGGGGGAATCCCCGGGTGGCGCCCCGGTCCGCCGCGGTGCCGTGCCTCGTTAGCGTCGGGCCATCCGACAACGACGTGGAGGCACAACATGCCAGTAGGTAGTTTCCAGATCCCGCCGGGCTTCGCCCCGGCGGCGCTCGCCGGCCTGATCGAGGCCGAGGTGGTCGACACCACCGGTAACCCCCCGCAGGACGTCATCAAGGCGAACCAGTCCTTCGGCGTGCGTTACCGGTGGGAGCTCAACGGCACCGCCGTCCCCATGATCGCCGGACGGTGGCTGCTGCGGCTGCTCATCGACGAGGTCGGCGGGCCGAACGACCGTTTCGTCCCCTCGCCGCCGCTGCAGGTGGCCCTGACGCCGGCCAGCGGCGCCTACACCACCACGGTCAACGTGGCCGGTGGCCTGCCGTCCTCGCCGGGGGGCAGCACATACCAGATCGTCGCGTCGCTGAGCTACCTGAACGCGGCGGGCACCCCGGGGGGCATGGGCGGGAACGTCAACTGTGGCCTGGTCAGCATCCAGCAGTGACGTGACCGGAGCGTCCGGGGGGCGCGGAGGCGGAAGGCGGACACGCCTTCCGCCTCTTTCGATTTCCGCCACCGATGTCCTCCGGGATGTATCAGGCGGCCGGCGCGGCCCCTCGTAATCGAGCGTGACCATCACGACCCAGGTATTCGTAGGCCGCGGCCCCGAGCTCGCCGCCATCGAGGGGGAACTGGACCGTGTCCGTGCCGGACGGCCAAGGCTCGTGCTCGTCGAGGGCCCGCCCGGCATCGGCAAGACCGCCCTCGTGCGGCGCGCCCTGGCCGCCGCCGACTTCCACGTGCTCCGGGCCAGCGGCGAGGAGATGGAACAGTCGCTGCCCTACGGCGTCGCGTCCCAGCTACTGGAACAGGCCGCCCACCATTCCGCCGGACCTCACCCGGAGGCGACGGCGTTTCCCGCCGACGCCGGACCGCAGGCGGCGGGGGCCGTCCTGCTCGGCGCGCTCGGAGAGGCGCAGGGGCGCGGGCCGGTCGCCGTGCTCGTCGACGACGCGCACTGGGCCGACGCCTCGTCGTTGCGTGCGCTGACCTTCGCGCTGCGCCGCCTGCGCGCCGACCGCGTGCTCACGGTCGTCGTCGTGCCGGAGGTGACCGACGCACGCATCCCGGAAGGACTGCGCCGCCTGTGCTCGCGCGAGGCGTCGTTGCAGCTCACGCTGTCCGGCCTGAGCGAGCGAGAGCTGGGCGTGCTCGGCGACCGGCTCGGGTACGGCCGCCTGGACGGCGCGGCGCTGGCCCGGCTGCGCGCGCAGACCGGCGGCAACCCGCTGTACGCCGCCGCCACGCTGCGGCAGACTCCCCCCGACGTGCTCCGCGACCCGGGCGCCGACCTGCCCGCACCCGGCGGGTACGCCCGCGAGGTGCTGGCCGCGCTCGCGGCGACCGGCGAGGACACCCGGCGGCTGGTCCGCGCGGCGAGCGTGCTCGGCGAGTCGTGCCTGCTGCGGCACGCCGGGGTGGTGGCCGGGTTGCCCGACCCGCTGGACGCCGTGGAGGACGCGGTCACCCACCACCTGCTGACCTGCCGGTACGCCGGTGGCGAGGCCGGGGTCGCGTTCCCGCATCCGCTCACCCGGGCCTCGGTGTACCAGGCCATCGGCCCCCGGGAACGTGCGCGGGCCCACCGGCGGGCCGAGGCGCTGACCACCGACCAGGCCAAGCGGTTGCAGCACCGCATGCGCGCCACCGCGCGGCCCGACGTGGAGCTCATCGCCGAGCTGGCGCGGTTCGCCCGCGATCAGGCGGCCGCCGGTTCGTGGGAGAGCGCCGCCGAGTACTTCGGTCACGCCGGGGACTTCACCGCGTCCGCGCGGGAACGGGCGAGGTTCGGCGCCGAGGCGGTCCACGCGCTGCTCCAGGCGGGGCAGGTGGCCCGCGCCACCGCCGTGGCACCCCGCGCGTACGGCGACCACGTCACCCGGGCGTTCGCGATGGGCTCGCTCGCCCAGGCCACCGGCGACGTCGAAGGGGCGATGACGCTGCTGGACGACGCCTGGCGGCACTGCGACCCCGAGCGGGACGCCACGCTGGCCGGGCGGACGGCGCACCACCTCTCGGTGCTGCACCTCATCCAGGACCGGGGGCAGGAGAGCCTGAGCTGGTCGAGGCGCGCGCTGGAGCTCGCCGGCCATCAGCCGGGCGCCGACCTGCTGCACTACTACCACGTGGTGAGCTTGTTCCTGTCCGGCCATGTGGAGCGCGCCATCGAGCTCACGAGGACGTTGCCGGACCCGGCCATGGCGACGTCCGGTGAGCTGGACGCCCTGGTCGGCCGGGGCGCGCTGCGCATCTGGTGCGACGACCTGGCGGGCGCGCGCCGGGATCTCGCCGGCGCCGCCGCGGCGCCGCGCCGCCTGTCGGTGCAGCATCGCCTGCTCGCCACCGGGCTGCTGTCCATGGCCGAGTACCGGCTCGGCCACTGGGACGAGGGCCTCGCGCTGGGCACGACCGTGCTGTCCATCGAGGAGGACTGCGAGCAGTACTGGCTCACGCCGTACGTCCACACCGTCCAGGCCCTGTCCCTGGCGGCCCGCGGCGAGACCGAGCGGGCACGCGGCCACGTGCGGGGGGCGAGGCGGCACGCGCTGTCCCGTGCGGCGGCCGGTCATCTCGCCCACGCGGAAGGCTGGATCGCCGTCGTGGAGGGTGACCTGGAGGCGGCGGTGTCGGCGCTCGCCCCGCTCACCGAGGTCCCGGCGTCCTCCGTCGTCCTCGAACCCGGGGTCATCCCGTGGCAGGACCTGCTCGCCGACGTCTACACCGCGCTCGGCGAGTACGACGCGGCGGACGCGGTGCTGATCACCTACGAGAAGGCCGCCGGGTCCCGCGCGCTGGCCTCGGCCATGGCGGGCGCGGCGAGGGCACGGGGCACCTGGTTCGCCGCCCAGGGGCGCACCGCGGACGCGACCGCGGCGTTCGAACGCGCGCTCCGGCACATCGCCGGGACCACCATGCCGTTCGAACGGGCACGGATCGAACTCGCCTACGGTGCCTTCCTGCGCCGCGCGGGCGGCAAGGCCGCTGCCGCCGGCCACCTGGTGCCGGCCAGGCGGACGCTGGAGCGGCTCGGCGCCGTCCCGTTCCTCGCGCACTGCGACCGGGAGCTCGCCGCCTGCGGCCGGCCGTCCTCGCCCGCTCCGGGCTTCGGCCATCCGGCGCTCACCCCCCAGGAGCACACCGTCGCGCAGTTCGTGCTGGCAGGCATGGCCAACAAGCAGATCGCGCGGCAGATGGTGCTCAGCGTGAAGACGGTCGAGTACCACCTCGGCCACATCTACGCCAAGCTCGGCGTCTCCTCTCGCTCCGCCCTGGCGGCGAGGTTACGCGGGGACCGGTCATGATCGCGTCCGGCCTGGCCGCCCTCGCGCTGGCCGCCGTCGCGAGGGTCGTCCCCCTGCCCGGCGACATGACGGTCACCCTTTCCCCGGAGTGGGGCACCGCGGGCGGCCACGTCGTCGCCACGGCCGGGAAGGCGTGCCCGGACGGGGCCTTCACGGTCGGCTGGGAAGGCGAGACTCTGCCGCTGGAGGAGCCGCGGACGCGGACGACGGCCCGTTTCCAGGTGCCGGAGGCGGCCCCGGGGTGGCACACGGTCGAGATCTCCTGCGGCAAGCTGAGCGGATCGAGCCGGTTCACGCTCATCGCCGCCGGCATCGACCCCTCCACGGCAGCCGCCGGGACCCCGGTGACGCTGACCGGTGCCGGATTCCTCTGCTCGGCGGACGTTCCGGCGAGCGTCACCGTGGCCTGGCCCTCGACGCACACGGCGGCCACCGAGACGACCGCGGCGTCCGGTGGCGATCTCCGCGTGCCGCTGACGGTGCCCAAGGTCTCCCCGGGCCGCCACACACTGCTGCTGACCGCGCGCTGCCCGGCCATCGAGGGCCCGCCGGTCCAGGTCGCCGAACTCCGGCTGCCGATGGACGTCACGACCGTCACCGCCACCCCGACGGCGGAGCGGCCGGTGCTGCTCCCGGTGCCGGCCGGCGGTCCGGCCGGCACCGGGGTCAGGGTGACGGGGCGGCACTTTCCCTGCCGGTCGGCCGTCCTGCGCTGGGAGGACGGCATCGGCGTGGAGGTGCCCGTCGTGGGCGGCGCGTTCGAGGGCACGCTCGCCGTGCCGCGCCAAGCCCTGTTCGGCAGGCGCGCCATCGTCGCCGGATGCGGTGAGGTGTCGCGGACCGCGTCCTTCGACGTGCTGCGGCGCACGCCGCGCCTCACGCCGGCGACACCCGCGCGGGTGCTCCCCGGGGAGCCGGTGTCGGTGACCGGCACCGCCTTCGACTGCGGGATCCGCGCCGGGCAGGAGGACACGGCGCTGCTGTCCCTGGGTTCGCGCACCGTCCCGGTGCGGGTCGGCGCGTCGGGAGGGTTCCACGCGACCCTGCGCGTCCCGCCGGACACTCCCCCGGGCCGGGCCGCGATCGTGGGCACGTGCCCGGAACTGCCGGGCGTCGCCGGACGCTCGTCCGTCACCGTGCTCCCCCGCGGAAAACCCACACCGACCACGGACGAGCCCACACACGGCACGTCACCCACCCCGCCGTCCCCGACCCCGCCATCCCCGACCCCGCCATCCCCGACCCCGCCGTCCCAGACCCCGCCGTCCCCGACCCCGGCGGGTGAGGTCACCGAGACCCCCGCGCCGGAGCCCATGATCCGGCCGCTGTGGAGGAAAGGCGCACCGGGGGCGCTGCTGCCGGTGGCCGGTGAGGGTTTCGGGTGCCCGGTGGTCCGCGTGGGGTGGGACGGCGAGGATCCGGTGAGTGTGCGTACGGAGGACGGCACGTTCGCCGTGGACCTGCGGGTTCCCGGGGGATCGGGGGAACGCGCCGTCGTCGCGAGCTGCTCCGGCGCCGCGGAGGTGACCGCGAGCGCGGCGTTCGACGTCGTCCCGGCCGCGGCGCGGGCGACGCTGGAACTGGATCCGCACGGCGGGCCGGACGGGACGACGGTGACGGCCACCGGGCGGAACTTCCCGCCCGGGTGCGCCGGGCCGGTGCTGCGGCTCGACGGTGTGCCCGTCCCGCTGCGGCCGGACACGAGCCGGGTGGCGGCCGGGGAGTTCGAGGTTCCGCGGGGCCTGCCGCCGAAGGAGTACCTCGTCGAGCTGACGTGCCAGGCGACCGCCGCGGCGGCGTTCACCGTTCCCCGGTTCTCGCCGAGGTCGCTGGTGTCCCGGGCGGTCCCCGCGCCGGACGAGCTGACGCTCACCGCGCGCGTCCTGGTGGGGTCGGCGGTGTTCGCCGGGCTGATCATGCTGCTGCTCGGCTTTCCCGCGGAGCTGTTCAACAAGACTTTCGAGAACAGCAAGGGGATCGGCACCCGCTGGCGCAGGCTGAGGGACCTTCGCGCGGCCCTCGGCCGTCTGCCGATGTGGCTCCAGTTCGGCGTCGCGAGCCTGGCCGCCACCGGACTGGCGCTCTTCGCGGGGCAGGTGGATCCGTGGAACTGGCGGACGGCCGTGGCCCAGCTGGTGGCGGTGGTCGTGGTCACGCTGACCTTCACCATGGTCGGCGAGGCGATCCTCCACTGGACCAGCCGCGACCGCGGCCGGTTCCGGCTGCTGCCCGGGGGGCTGGTCGTCGCGGCGTGCTTCGCCCTGGTCTCCCGGATGCTGGGGCTGACACCGGGATACGTGTACGGCCTGATCACCACTTACGTATACGTCGACGACCGCGGCGAGGAGGCCGAGCGCGGCACCGAGGAGGACGGTGGCCGCGCGGTGCTCGTCGCCGCGGTCGCCACGCTGGGCCTGAGCCTCATGTGCTGGCTCGTGTGGACGCCGGTCGACGCGGCGGCCGATCGGGGGAACCTCGCCGACCTGGTCCTTCTCGGGGACGCGACGCTGGCCTCGATCTTCGTGACGGGCGTGCAGACCGTCCTGTTCGGGCTGATCCCGCTGCCGTTCCTGGACGGCCACAAGCTCACGCGGTGGAGCTGGACGTTGTGGGGCGTGGTCATGGCGGTGGCGGCCTTCGCGTTCGTGTACATCGTGTCGGGGGCGCAGGCCGAGGACGCGGCGCTGCTCGACTGGCCGGAGGTCTGGCGGATGCTCGCCGTCTTCGTGATCGCCGCCGCCCTGTCGCTGGCCTTCCTCGGCGTGGTGTACCTGCTGCGCCGCCGCGCCGCCTCCCCGGCCGTCGCCTCCCCCGGCCGGCCGCGGGGACCGGCGACTAGGCCTCCGCCCGAGCCTGGCGCAGGACGGTCATGAGCTCGGCGCTCAGACCTGGGCAGACGGCGATGGTGGCGGTGGCGGCGGTGGTGTGGGGGGTGCCGTCCAGGTCGAGCACGGCGCCGCCGGATTCGCGGACCAGCAGGGCGCCGGCCATGGTGTCCCAGGGGAGGTTCGACAGGATGACGGACGCGTCGAGCTTGCCCTGGGCGACCCAGGCCAGGTCGATGGCCGCGGTGCCGAGCATCCTGATGCGCTGGGCCCGCGCGCCGAGCCGGGACAACAGAGCGAGGCGCAGACGGTTGTTGGGCTCGGCGCCCGGGCCGACGGCGAAGTCGCCGATGGAGATCACCGCGTCCGGCAGGTCCGCGACCTCCGAGACACGGATGCGCTCGTCGCCCGCGTACGCGCCGTACCCCGCCGCCGCGCTGTACCGCACGCCGAGGAACGGCAGGTCGATGGCGGCGAGCACGCCCTGGCCGTCCTCCACCAGCGCCAGCGACACCCCGCACAGCGGGATGCCCCTGGCGAGGTTCGCCGTGCCGTCCACCGGGTCCAGGGCCCACCACAGCGTGCCCTCGCCGGTGCGGCCGTGCTCCTCGCCGAGGATGCCGATTCCCGGGGTCTCCCTGTCCAGGAAGTCCCGCACGGCGTCCTCCACCAGCAGGTCCACGTCGGTGACCATGTCGCGGTCGCCCTTCGCCATGACCGTGTTCGGCATCCGGGTGCGGACGATGCGGTGCGCGATGGCGACGGCCTCCCTGGCGACCGGCAGCAGGTCCGCGTGGACGGTCGCCTCAGCCACCGGCGGTGCCGAGGCGCGGAGGGGCGGGAAGGTGGGGGAGGTCGTGGCCGAGGCGGTCCCGCTTGGCGGTGAGGTAGCGGATGTTGTGGTCGGTGGCCTGCACCAGGAGCGGCACGCGGGAGGACACCTCGACGCCGTGGGCCTCCAGGGAGCGGATCTTGTCGGCGTTGTTGGACATCAGGCGGACCGACCTGATCCCGAGGTACTTCAGCACCCGGGCCGCCGGGCCGAAGTCGCGGTCGTCCACCGGGAAGCCGAGCACGGTGGCCGAGTCGACGGTGTCCAGCCCGTGGTCGTCCTGAAGCACGTGGGTGCGCACCTTGGCGACCAGGCCGATGCCGCGGCCCTCGTGCCCGCGCAGGTACACCAGCACCCCGGCGCCCTCGCGGACGATGGCGTTCAGCGCGGCGTCGAGCTGGTCGCCGCACTCGCACCGCATCGCGGCGAAGATGTCGCCCGTCACGCACTCGGAGTGCACCCGCACCAGCACGTCGCGCGGCTTCCCGCTGTCGCCGTACACCAGCGCGAGGTGCTCGTTCCCGTCGGACGGATCGCGGAACGCGACCGTGCGGAACGTTCCGCGGCGCGTCACCAGGTCGGCCTCCGCGATGTCCGCAAGGGGCAGGCCGTGGTCGCCGCGATCGAGCCGCGCGTCCTGGCCGTCGCGATCGAGTGAGCCGTCACGGTCGAACGAGCTGTCACGGCCGAGTGAGCCGTCACGGCCGAGTGAGCCGTCACGGTCGAACGAGCCGTCGCGGTCGAGCAAGTCGTCACGGCCGGAACGGTCCTCCCGGTCCCGGCGGTCGTGCCGGTCGTCGCGGTCGTGCCGGCCGGGTGCCTCCCGGCGTTCCTCGTCCGTGCCGCCCCTGCCCGCCAGATGCTCGCCGCGTCGTCTCACGTCCACCACCACTCTCCTGCGGCTTCCGTTGTTGCGCGTTCGGGCGCGACGCCGCAGGCTGGCGCACTATGAACGACTCCGCCTATCTGCTGCCGACGACCACGACCGCCGACGAACGGGAGCGGGGCGCCCGCGTGGCGCTGCTGCCGGTCGGCAGCTTCGAGCAGCACGGGCCTTTCCTCCCCCTGGCGACCGACACCGTCATCGCGTGCACGATCGCCGGTGCGCTGGCCGCCGCCTATCCGGCGCTCCGTCTGTTGCCGCCCGTCACCATCTCGTGCTCGCACGAGCACGAGAACGACGCCTGGCCCGGGACCGTCAGCATTTCTGCCAGGACACTTTACGCCGTTATTCATGACATTGCGGACTCTCTTGCCAGATCCGGGATTAATCGGCTGATCCTCGTCAATGGGCACGGCGGGAACTACGTGCTGGGCAACGCCGTCCAGGAGGCCGCCGGGAAGGGACGGCGGATGGGCCTGTTCCCCGGGCCCGCCGACTGGGACGCCGCGCGGGCCGCCGCGGGCCTTGAGTCCTCGTCGTGGGGCGACATGCACGCGGGCGAGCTGGAGACGTCCGTCCTGCTGCACGCCCACCCGGAGCTGGTGCGCCCCGGGCAGGAGTCCGCCGACCACGACGCCGGCGACCGGCCTCACCTGCTCACCCTGGGCATGGCCGCGTACACCGAGTCCGGTGTCATCGGGTGGCCGTCGCTGGCCACGGCCCACAAGGGCAAGGCGCTCGTCGCCGCCCTGGTCGAGTCCTTCAACGATCACCTCACCGTCCTCGACGCCTGATCGGGGGCACGGGCGGGGCCGCCGTCCCGTTCGGCCCGCCCTCCGGTGCCGCGGCGCAGGACCAGCACCGCGGCGCCGGGGAGGCTGGCGACGAGTGTGAGCAGGCCGTAGACCACGGCGGCCGTGAGGCCCTGCTGCGCGCCGAGACCCACGGCGCCGAACGCCGCCGCGGAGAACGCCTCCCGGGGGCCCCAGCCGCCGACGTTCACCGGCAGGGCCATGACCAGCAGCGCGAGCAGCATCAGCGGCAGCAGCCGCCAGACCGGCGCGGCCGAGCCCGCGGCGCGCACCGCGACCAGGAACAGCGTGAGATGCCCGGCCAGCGCCCCGGCGGACAGGGCCAGCACGCCCGGCCAGGCGTTCCTGGCGAGCAGCCCCCGGCGCACGTCCGTCAGGGAGGTGGCGAGCGCGCGGCGCCAGCGGACGGCGCGCTCGCCCCGAACCGCCCAGACGGCCAGCGCGACCACGGCGGCGGTCCCGGCCAGCACGGCGGCGGCGAGCCCGGCGCCCGGCAGCAGGTCACCCACCACGGCGGCGGCCAGCGAGGGCTCGGCGGCCAGCATGGTGAGCCCGGCCGCGATCAGCACCACCTGGCCTCCGGTACGTTCCAGCACGACGGCACGCACGCCCCGGCCGACGTCGCCGACCTTGCGTCCGTGCTCGACCGCGCGGTGCGCGTCGCCGAGCACCCCCGCCGGGAGCACCGCGTTGAGGAACAGCGCGCGGTAGTAGTCCGCGACGGCGGTGGGCAGCGGCAGCGGCAGGCCGAGGCGGTGCGCCACCAGGGACCACCGCCAGACGCTGAGCACGGTGGTCAGCAGGCCGATGCCGAGCGCGGCCAGCACCTCGGGGGCGCCGACCACGGCGAACGCGTCGACGAACGCCCCGGTGCCGAGCCGTGCGGCGAGCACCGCCAGGATGGCCGCCCCGGCGGCCGTCCGCACCCACGGGCCGAACCTTGGCCAGGCCCGCCGCACCTGGGGCGGTGCCGCCGGGAGGTGCACCCGGCGCAGGACCGCGGCCCGGCTCACGGGCGCGGGCCCGGGAGGGCGAGGAGGTCGTCGTGGTGGACGGTGACGCGCAGGCCGCCCTCGGTGCAGGCGGCGAGCCTGCGGCGCAGGTAGGGCCCGGCGTCCGGCGCGAGGTCCGGGCGCTGCTCGACGGCGGCGCCGGCCCAGCCGCGCAGCCACTCGGCGGTCAGCGCCCTGTGCTCCGGGCCGAGCCGCCACGGGCTGGCGGCGGTGCGCACGGTGGCGCCGCGCGCGGCGAAGGCTGTGGCCGCGACGGCGACCGCGTCCGGCCCGAGCAGCCTGCGGCCCTCGGTGACCCGGCGCTGGTGGTCGTCGAACGCGGCGGCGATCTCCGGGTCGAGCGGGTCCGCCGGGTCCAGCTCCACCCGGCCCGCCACCGAGATGCCGAGCAGCGCCGCGCACCCGGCTTCCACGCAGGCGGCGGCCAGTGCGTCCACCTCTCCCGCGGTGAGCAGGTCCAGCAGCGCCGACGCGGTGACCAGCGAGGTTCCCGCGAGGTCCTCCGCACGCAACCCGGTGACGTCCCGCCGCTCGGCGCTGACCACCACCTTGGGACCGTGCCCGTTCCGCTCGCCGAGGCTCGCGGCGGCCAGGGCGAGGAGTTCGGGGTCGTTGTCGTGCAGGATCCAGTGCTGGGGGCCGGGCAGGCGGGGCGACAGCCAGCGGCCCATGGCGCCGGTGCCGCAGCCGAGGTCGCGGACGACCAGGGGGGCCAGGGGGAGGTGGGCGAGCAGCGGGGGGAGCAGGACGTCGGCGCGGGCCGCGGTGTCGGCGGGTTCGCGCAGGGCCAGCCATTCGGGGGTGTAGCGGTGCTCGGTCACAGGGAGGGCCGCCGTCCGAGCCGGTCCAGCAGGTCCGCCAGGAGTCGTGAAGTGCTCTCCCATCCGCTCAGCATGTCACGCCTTTCGTAGGCAGATTTCCGGATGCGATGGCGTAGGTCCGGTTCGCCCAGCCAGCGGCGTACGGCGACCGCCAGGGCCATCGCGTCCTCCGGCGGCACCAGCATGCCCGGCACCCCGCCGCCCGAGGCGAGCCCGAGCGTGGAGGGCAGCGCGTCCGCGGTGGTGGTCAGCACGGGCACGCCACGGGCCAGGGCCTCGGTGACGACCATGCCGTAGGTCTCCCGGCGGGAGGGCAGGACCACCAGGTCGGCCTCGGCGTACCGGGCGTCCAGGCCGGGGCCGGTGTGCGGGCCGGTGAGCGTGATCCGCTCGGTCAGTCCGTGCTCGGCGACGAGGTCGCGGAGCCAGGCGACGTAGGCGGGGTCGCGGTCCAGGCTGCCCGCGAACTCACAGGTCCACGGCAGGCCGGCCAGCGTGCCGAGCGCCCGGACGAGCAGGTCGTGGCCCTTGCGCGGGGTGACGGCGGCGACGCACAGCAGGTGCGAGGCGCCGTCGGTGCCCGGGGCGAGCGGCGCGGGATCGGTGCCCGGCGGGACGGCGTGCACCCGGTCCGGCCGCAGGCCGTGGTGCTCGGCGATTCTGCGCGCGGCCCACCGGCTGGTGGCCACCACGGCGGCGGCCACCCGCAGCGTCTCCCGCTCGGCGGCGTCCAGCTCGGCGGCCACGGCGGGCGCCAGTCCCGTCTCGTCGGCCAGCGGCAGGTGCACCAGGACGGCGAGCGTCAGCCGTCCCGCGTGCGGCACCACGGCCTCGGGCACCCCGCACGCCACCAGCCCGTCCAGCAGCACCACCCCGCCGTCAGGCACCCCGGCGAGCGCCCGCGCCAGCTCCGCGCGGCCGGCGGGCTCCGGCCGCGGCCAGGCGCCGGGCAGCGGGATCTCCCGCACCTCCCGCCCCAGCGCGGCGAGCCCCAGGCAGACCCGCCGGTCGTAGATGTTGCCCCCGCTCGGCACCGCGGCGTCGTCCACGTCCCCGGGCAGCACGACGTGCACCGCCGTCCCGCTCATCGCGCACGCTCCCGGCCGCGCGGAGCGGCTTCGGTGCTCACCGGGCGCATGGGCCCGCCCCTCACAGGTCGCGCTCGTAGCTCGCCCAGGCGATGTGCGACTCGCGCAGCGTGACCGTGATGCCGGTCAGGCCGCGGGCCTGCTCCCCGAGGTCACCGGCGTGGACACGAGCGGCCAGGCGGTCGGCGATGACCTTGGCCAGGAACTCGGTGGAGGTGTTGACGCCGGCGAAGTCCGGCTCGTCGTCCAGGTTGCGGTAGTTCAGCGCGGCCACGACCGCCGACAGCTCCCGGGTGGCGAGGCCGATGTCGACCACGATGTTGTCGGTGTCCAGCTCGGGGCGGCGGAACGTGGCGTCCACGACGAACGTCGCGCCGTGCAGGCGCTGCGCGGGGCCGAACACCTCGCCGTGGAAGCTGTGGGCCACCATCAGGTGATCGCGGACGGTGATGCTGAACAACGGGTCATCCTCCAGGACGGTCGTGACCCTCGGGCGGGTCGTAGACGACGCGGTGACACAGGCCGGGCAGGTCACCACTGGTCATACGGGAGAGGACCGCGGGGAGTTCATCGAAGGAGGATTCGCTGGTGACCAACGCGTCGAACGCGGGGTCCGCCAGCAGGCGCAACGCCAGCGACAGCCGCTCGGCGTAGGTGCGGCGGCGGGCCGGGGACACCGTGCCCACCTGGCTGGCCCGGATGGTGAGGCGGCGGGAGTGGAAGGCCTCGCCGAGCGGGACCGCGGGCCGCCGGTCGCCGTACCAGCTCAGCTCGATCACGGTGCCCTCGGCCGCGAGCAGTTCGAGGGACCTGGTGAGGCCCGCCTCGGTGGCGCTGGCGTGCACGACCAGGTCGCACTCCCCCTCGGCCCGGTCCGGCGTGGCGAATCCCACGCCGAGGGCCGCGGCGAGGGCCGCGCGCGACGGGTCGACGTCCACCAGCTGGACCCGCGCCCCGGGAACGCCGGCGAGCAGCCGGGCCACCGAGCAGCCCACCATGCCCGCCCCGACCACCGCGATCCTGTCGCCGACCAGCGGCGCGGCGTCCCACAGCGCGTTCACCGCGGTCTCCACCGTCCCGGCGAGCACCGCCCGCGCGGCGGGCACGCCGGGCGGGACCGGGATCACCGCGCCGACGGGGACCACGTACCGGGTCTGGTGCGGGTAGAGGCAGAAGACGGTGCGGCCCGGCCAGCCGGGCGGGCCCTCCTCGACGACGCCCACGCTGAGGTAGCCGTACTTGACCGGGGCCGGGAAGCCGCCTTCCTGGAAGGGCGCCCGCATCACCTCGTGCTGGCTCTCCGGCACGCCGCCGCGGAACACGAGCGTCTCGGTGCCCCGGCTCACTCCGGAATAAAGAGCGCGGACCCGGACGTCACCGTCGCAGGGCGGCGGTACCGCGACCGTCCGGATCTCACCCCTGCCGGGCGAGGCGAGCCAGAAAGCGCGGGCGTCGCGCTCCATCGGCGATCCTCGGCAATCGTGAGTTCTCGGGATTCGCCCAATTTCGGGCAGGTCTAGGGCAATGATATGGGACGCGCCAGGTCCGGGGCGCGAGAGAGCGGGAGGTGCGGGTGGCCACACTCGATTGGCGGGGCACGGGAATCACGGTACGGGAACCGGCTGTCGGAGTGGCGGCGCAGATCGTGCTGCTCGCCGGGCTGTGGATCGTGGTGGGCCTCGGCCCGGCGGCCTGGGTCGCCGGGACCACGTACGCCGTGATCCTCTCGGCCATCCTCACCTACGCCCTGCTGCGCTCCCGCGCCCGTTCCCTCGGCCCGGCGGGCCGTGTCACGCTGGCCCGCGCCGAGCTGGTCGGCGGCGTGACGGCGCTGGTGACGATGTTCCGGATGGGCAAGGACGCCCCCGTCGAGCTGCTCGTGGCGCTGGCCGCCGTCGCACTGATCCTGGACGCGGTGGACGGCCACGTGGCCCGGCGCACCGGCACGGTGTCCGCCCTCGGCGCGCGGTTCGACATGGAGGTCGACGCGTTCCTGATCCTCGTGCTCAGCGTCTTCGTGGCCGGCACCGCGGGCGCGTGGGTGCTCGCCATCGGCCTGATGCGCTACGCCTTCGCCGCCGCGGCCTGGGCGGCCCCCTGGCTGCGCGCCCCCCTGCCACCGAGCTTCGCGAGGAAGACCGTGGCCGCCCTCCAGGGCATCGTCCTGGTGGTGGCGAGCGCCCGCGTCCTCCCCCCCACCGCCGTGACCACCCTGGTCGCCGCCGCCCTCGCCCTGCTCACCTGGTCCTTCGGCCGCGACGTGCTGTGGCTGTACCGCAACCGCACGACCCCCGCCCCGGCCTGACCCAACGGAGGCTCCCGCCGTCGGTGCCCCTTGGGGGGACTGACATTCCGGGCGGACAGGCGCACGGTGGGGTCATGGCGACACCTGAGGGGCACGAAGAGCTGTATTGGCGGGTACGGGCACGGATCCTCGGACGGCATTTCGCGGTGGGGACGCGGAGCCGGGTGAACATCGTGTCGAGCCGCAACAGCATGGGCGGGATCCTCCCGGACGGGCTGCCGGCGGATGTCGTGGACACGCTCCTCCGGTGGAACGTCACGGTGTACGGGGACGAGAATCCCCTGCTCTGGTCGAGCAGGCTGCTGGCGGCGGTGGCGGTGGAGCACCAGCTGGGGCACCCGCAGGCGGAGCGGATCGCGGTGGCGGCGCTGGACACGTTCGACTCGCTGTACCGGTTCCGGCGGGGGGACGACTTCGACGGGTACGTGCTGCGCTGGGACCCGGTGATCTCCTCGCGGTGGGTCACCGTGGAGGGCGGCGAGTACTCCGGGGCGTTCCTGGTGGACCCGGAGCGGGAGGAGTACCTGTACTGCACGCCGCACCGCGACCCCCGGCACACGCCGACCCGGAGCCCGGAGACGCTGGAGCGGCTGCTGTCCCGGGTGCAGCGCGAGCAGTACCTCCGGGCGTGGCAGGCCCACGACCACGCGTACCGGAGCTGGGAACCGTCGATGGACGAGATCGTCGGCCTGGTCGCGTCGTACGCGGTGCTGCACGAGCTGATCCCCACCCCGGCGGTGCGCTCCCGCGTCACGGCGCAGGTCACCCGGCTGGCCGCGTACCTCGCCGAGCACGCGTACCTGCTGGTGCGGCCGGACGGCGGGCTGACCACGCGCGGCTCCACCGGGGTGCTGCCCGCGCTGGAACACCCCCTGGCCCGGGTGTTCGAGCGGATCACCGGCACCGCCCATCCGGCCAGGACCGACTTCCCGGGCGCCATGCGCAAGGCGGGGTACTGGGACCAGTTGCAGGGGCCGGTCGACAAGATGGCGGCGGGTGTCGTCATCGCCCAGCTCGCGCCGTCGTCGCTGCCGGCCCCGTGGGTGAACGGCGGCGAGTTCGTCGCGACGCTCCTGCACCACGTGATCGTGGCGGCGCCCGCCCAGGCGCCGCCGGCGATCCAGGCGGCCCTGCCGATGATCCAGGCCGCGCTGCCGAGGTCGCTCGGCCTGTACGCGCACCGCGACATCTTCGACGTCGACCAGCAGGACGAGCCCGCGGTGGCGCACCTGCTCATGGCCCTCCCGCCCGCGCTGCGCCTGCGGGTGCTCGCCGACGTGCTGACCCTCGTGCCGTCGTCCGGGCTGGAGATCGTGCGCGGCCTCCTGCCGCATCTCGGGGTGGCGGCCCTCGGGGACCCCGACCCGCTGGTCGCCTCCGAGTACCTGCGCCTGATGGCCGACTGGCGCCTGCGCCCGCCTGCCCCGGACCGGACCGACCGGCTCGACAGCTGCTTCGCCTCCGCCGTCGCGTTACTGCACGGGATGGGCGCCGAGGAGGAGGCCAGGCTGGTCGAGCTGCTGAACCTCCGGCACGACGCCATCCTGGCCGCGGGCCCCGAATGCCTGGCGGTGAGCGGGGACAGGGAGAACGTCGACCCGGGCCTCGACTACCTCGCGGGCCTCGCCCTCGCCTGGCTGTACGCCCGGCGCCGCGCCGGCGCCGGCATCCCCGTCATCACACCCGGCTTCCCCGTGCCGCCGTCCCCGCGCGCCACCTGGCCCGGGGTGCCGCTGCCCGGCGAGGTGCGCGCCCGCCTGCCGTGGATCGCCGGCCTGCTGGGCGTCCCGGCCTCCGGCGGCGACGTCGACCTGTTCGACGGCCCGGTGACCACGGCCAAGCCGGCCGGCGCGCCGCTGGTCCTGCCGCCGAACAAGGGATTCGTGCCCGTGGACCGGGCGCAGGTGTTCGTGCGCGACACCGCGGGCGACGTCCCGACGGGGATCACCCTCGAACCGGGCGACGAGCTGGAGATCACCGCGACGGGCACCATCACCGCACCGGAGTTCCTGGCCGCGCCAAGCGACGCCGGCGGCTGGTACGTCGTGGACGACGCCCGGTTCCCGCTGCACAGCGGCCTCGACCCCGTCTCGGCCCGCAAGTACGCGCTGCTCGGCCGCCTCGGCGGCTACTTCTTCGCCGGTACTCACTACGGCCCGTACCGGTTCGTCTACGACCGCCCGTTACCTCTCTACCTGCGGGTCAACATCGACGACCACACCAGGGGCGCCGGGCGGGGCGGCTTCAACGTCCGGATCGAGGTGCGGGGCACTCCACGCCAGAGGGGCGCGGCCTTCCAGGTGGAGGTGCCCGACGTGATGGAGGCCGGGTCCACGCACCGCGTCACCGTGATGTTCCTCAACAGGGGCAGCGCGTGGGAGCTCTCCGACGGCTACCGCATCGTCCCGTGCCCCGGCTCCGACCCGGTCTGGTCGGCCGGCGGCGCGCCGCTGACCGCCCCCGTCGCCCCGCACGGCCTGGCGGTCTTCACCCTCGACGTGACGGCCCCCGCCACCCTCGGCACCTTCCAGATGGGCTGGACCCTCATCGGCGGCGCCTCCCCCGACTTCGCCGTCACCAGTCCCCTGCGGGCCGTCCAGGTCGTCACGCCGCGCTGAAGCACGTGGGGCGCACGGGCCCCTCCTCTCCCGGGGATGGACAGGAGGGGCCGCGTGCGTGCCTCCTCTCCTATGGGGGCCGCGGAGAGGAGGGTGGGACAGCGGGTCACTGGGAGTTCGCGGCGCTCCAGTCGGTGTAGGTGTAGGGGTTGTCGTGGACGGTGACCTTGGGGACCTCGGGGTTCATGCCGGCGGTCCAGGCGTCCTCGCCCATGGTGGTCATCAGGTGCTCGACGGTGTTCTCGACGGCGCGGCGGGCGGGGGCCAGGTCGATGCCGACGAGGCGGTGGTCGTGCTTGACCACGCGGCCGTTGACGAGGACGGTGTGGACGTCGCCGCGCTGAGCCTGGAAGACGACGTGGCCGTAGGGGTTGAGCAGCGGGAACATCACGGGGGACGCGTCGTTCTTGATGAGGACGACGTCGGCCTTCTTGCCGGGCTCAAGGCTGCCGACCGACGAGTCCAGGCCGAGGGCCTTGGCGCCGCCGCGGGTCGCCCAGTCCACCACGTCCTCGGCGCGCAGGACGCAGTGGGTGACGGTCTCGGTGCGGCCGTGGGCCTCCAGGTGCTCGCGGGAGCGGTCGGCGCTCAGGGTGGAGCGCATCGCGGAGAACAGGTCGCCGCTCCACCACACGCTGGTGTCCATCGACAGCGACACCGGGATGCCGTAGCGGCGCAGCTGCCAGCTCGGCGGGTAGCCCTGGCCGGCGCTCTGCTCGCTCTCGGTGGAGACCGACACCGAGCCGCCGGTGGCGGCGATGCGGTTGTAGGAGTCGGGAGTGAGCGTCGCCGCGTGCACGTAGACGGTGGACGGCGTCATGAAGCCGTTCTCGTGCATCAGGCGGATGCCGTCGTCGTTGGTGGCGCCCCACACGCCCGCGTGGGTGGTGACGGGCGCGCCGAGCTCGCGGGCCACCTCGAAGGCGGCGCGCTCGGGGAAGGCGGGGTCGCCGGTGACGTCGAACGCCATCTGGAAGCCGAGCATGTCGCCGCGGCCGTGGACGCGGCGGTCGACGAAGTCGCGGAACTCCGGCGCGGCCGACCACTCCCAGGGGGCGGCCTGGATGTTGCCGTACGCGAGGACGTACCGGCCGGGCACGCTCTCCAGCGCGTCCACGGCGGCGTCGGCGTGGTCGATGGTCTGCAGGCCGTGCGACCAGTCGACCAGCGTGGTGACGCCGGCGTCGACGGCCTCGACGGCCGACAGCAGGTTGCCCGCGTACACGTCCTCGGGGCGGAAGATCTTGCCCCACTCCAGGTAGTACCAGACGAAGTACTGGGTGAGGGTCCAGTCGGCGCCGTAGCCGCGCATCGCGGTCTGCCACAGGTGGCGGTGGGTGTCGACCATGCCGGGCATGACGATGCCGCCGGTCGCGTCGATCTCCAGCGCGCCGTCGGGGGCCGCGAGGCCGTGCCCGACGGCCTCGACGCGCTCGCCGATGACCAGCACGTCGGCGTCGCGCAGGACGGTGTGCCGGTCGTCCATGGTGAGCACGGTGCCGCCCCGGAACAGCACGGGCCTGCCAGGGTCGAGGTCGCCGGTACCCGGGGTCGCAGCGCTCATGCCGCCCCACTCTCCCTGCATCATCGGACAGTCGTCCGTATGGCGGTCAAGAAATAATGATGTAACAATGAGGCGAGCGGAATGCCATGTCAATAGTCCTTTTCCCGCTCTGGCCGCTGTGCGGACACCACACCCCCGTCCGAATTAAAGTCGTACGCGTCCCCTCCCCCGAGTGAACGAGAGAACCGCCATGGCGCGCCAGCAGACCGGGCCCGACTTCATCGAGGCCCTCGCCCGCGGGCTCGACGTGATCAGGGCGTTCGAGGCGGGACGCCCGGTCATGTCGCTCACCGAGGTGGCGACCGCCGCGGGCCTCGCCCGGCCGACCGCCCGGCGCATCCTGCTGACCCTGCAGGAGCTCGGGTACGCCCGCCCCGAGCGCGGCGGGTACGCGCTGACCCCCCGGGTGCTGGAGCTCGGTGTGGCCTACGTGCGCTCGATGAGCCTGTGGGAGGTCGCCCGGCCGCACATGGAGCACCTGGTGGCCCGCACCGGCGAGTCCTCCTCGATCGCCCAGCTCGACGGCCCCGACATCGTGTACGTGGCCCGGGTCGCCGTTCCCAAGATCGTCACGCTGGCGGTCGGCATCGGCACCCGCTTCCCCGCCCTGCAGACGTCCCTCGGCAAGGTCCTGCTCGCCGGGCTGTCGCCGGCCGACGTGGACCAGGTGCTGGCCGAGCCCAGCCGCTCGGGGGTGACGCCCCGCTGGCGGCCCGGCGCCGAGGAGCGCGACGCGGTGCTGAGGGAGGTGCGGGCCAAGGGCTGGGCGATCACCGACCAGGAGCTCGCGCTCGGCATCCGGTCGGTGGCCGCGCCGCTGCGCGACGGCGACGGGCGGGTCATCGCGGCGCTGAACGTCAACGCGCACGCGGCCGAGACACCGGTGGAGAAGCTGGCCGAGGAGCACCTTCCGCTGCTGCTTCGCACCGCCGGGGCGATCGGCGCCGACTGGGCGCGCCACCAGTCCGTGCCGCAGGTCACCATGGGCACGGCCTCCTGACCGGCTTGACATCGGCGGCGCGGCGGCAACAGACTCACAAAAAACGGACCACTGTCCGTCTGGTGGACGAGAGGACTCTTCGCTCTGATGACAGCCTTCGACGACAGCGCCGCCCCGCCCCCGCGCGGGCCACTGTCGGGACTGCTCGTGGCGGACTTCTCCCGGGTTCTGGCCGGGCCGTACGCCACGATGCTGCTGGCCGACCTCGGCGCCGAGGTCGTCAAGGTGGAGAGTCCCGGCGGCGACGACACCCGCACCTGGATGCCCCCCGTCCGCGACGGCGTCTCGACGTACTACCTCGGCGTGAACCGCAACAAGCGGTCCATCGCCCTGGACCTGACCGACCCCGCCGATCTCGAGGTGGCGCAGGAGCTGGCCCGCCGCGCGGACATCGTGCTGGAGAACTTCAAGCCCGGCGGCCTGCGCAAGTACGGCCTGGACCACGCCACGGTGAGCGCGGGCAACCCCAAGGTGGTGTACGCCTCCATCAGCGGCTTCGGCTCCGGCGCCGGGGCGTCCATCCCCGGGTACGACCTCATCGTCCAGGCCATGTCCGGCCTGATGAGCCTCACCGGCGACCCCGACGGGCCGCCGTACCGCGCGGGCATCTCGGTGTTCGACGTGATCACCGGCCTGCACGCCACCATCGGCGTGCTCGCCGCGCTGCACCACCGCGCCGAGACCGGCAAGGGGCAGCACGTCGAGGTCAACCTGTTCTCCTCGGCGCTGTCCGGCCTGGTCAACCAGTCCAGCGCGGTCGCGGCGGGCGGCGTGGTGCCGTTCCGCATGGGCAACTCGCACCCCAGCCTGTTCCCCTACGAGCCGCTGCCCACCGCCGACGGCGACCTGATCATCACCTCGGGCAACGACGGCCAGTTCCGCAAGCTGTGCGCCGTGCTCGGCGTGCCCGAGCTGGTGGACGACCCGCGTTTCCAGCACAACCAGGACCGCACCGCCAACCGCGAGGAGCTGCGCCCGCTGCTGGTCGAGCGGCTGCGCACCCGTCCCAAGATGGAGTGGTTCCGCGACCTGACCGCCGCGGGCGTGCCGTGCGGGCCGATCAACACCGTGGACGCCGGGGTCGCGTTCGGCCAGGAACTCGGCCTGGAGCCGGTGGTGGAGGTCGGCGAGGGCGACCGCATGGTGCCGTCCATCCGCAACCCCATCACGTTCTCCGCCTCCCCCGCCCGTTACGACCTGCCGCCGCCCCGCCTCGGCGAGCACGGCGCGGAGATCAGGGAATGGCTGGCCAAGCCCGCCGGGGAGGCGTCGTGACGGACAACGGCCTGAGCTTCCCCACCTCCCTCGGCACCTCCGACCCGACGACCATCCGGCTGCTCGGCCAGGACCTGTCGGCCGACCTGATGGGCAAGGTCGGGTTCGGCGAGCTGGCGTTCTGGCTGGTGGCCGGGCGGCGGCCCACGCCGCAGGAGACCCGGGTTTTCGAGACCGTGCTGGTGGCGCTGGCCGACCACGGCTTCACGCCGACCGCCATCGCCGCCCGGCTGACCTACCTCAGCGCGCCGGACTCCGTCCAGGGCGCGCTGGCGGCGGGCCTGCTCGGCGGCGGCTCGCGGTTCCTCGGGGTCACCGAGGACTGCGGCCGGTTCCTCGCCGACGTGCTCGCCGCGCACGACGGCCCGCTCCCCGCCGACGACGAGGGCTTCGACGCGCTGGCGCTGGCGGCGATCACCGAGGCGCGCGCGGCCCGCAGGCTGGTCCCCGGCCTCGGGCACCCCGTGCACAAGGTCCAGGACCCCCGCACCCCCGTGCTGCTGGACATCGCCGAGCAGGAGGGCCTGCGCGGCCCGCACCTGCGGCTGTTCGAGGCGATCGGGCGGGTGCACCCGCGGGTGCTCGGCCGCACGCTGCCGCTGAACGGCGCCGGGGTGTGCGGGGCCGCGCTGGCCGACCTCGGCCTGCCCGTCGACCTGCTGCGCGGCTTCGCGCTGCTCGCCCGCGCGGCGGGCCTGCTCGGCCACATCGCCGAGGAGCGGCGGAACCCCATCGGCATGGACGTCTACCTGGCGGTCGACCGCAACGCCGTGTACACCGCCGAGCCCGGGGACGCCACATCCGACGGCTCCGGCGCGGCACCCGCCGGTTCCGCCCGCCCCCCAGTACCCACCGAGCCCCCCGGGACGGCCGGCGGCACGGCACCGCCGTCCAGCACGTCCTGACCGGCCCTACCTGACCGGACTTCCGGAGGTCCCATGGCAACTCTGGCCGCGGTGATCGCGTCGACGCATCACCCCTTCTACTACAAGGCCAGCACCGCACCACCCGACGAGCGGCCGCCCTTCGCCGACGAGTGGGTGGCGAAGATCACGGCGTTCCGGGAGACCCTCACCCGGGCCAGGCCGGACGTGCTGGTGATGGTCGGGTCCGACCACTTCCACCAGCTCTGGCTGGACAACATGCCGCAGTTCCTCATCGGCAAGGCGCCGTTCTACGACGCCGGGTACTACAACGAGGAGCGGGAGTTCGGCCTGCCGCGCATGCTGCTGCGCGGCGACGAGGACCTGTCGTCCCACATGCTGCGCGGCGGCATCGACGCGGGGTTCGACCTCGCGTTCAGCAACGAGCTGCGCATCGACCACAGCATCACCTGCCCGATCATCACGCTGCGGCCGGAGGCGGACCTGCCGATCGTCCCGGTCTACACCAACATCTTCGCGCCGCCGCTGCCGCAGCCGAAGAGGTTCGTGCAGCTCGGCCAGATGATCCGCGAGCTGGTGGAGTCCTGGCCGAGCGACCTGCGGGTGGCGGTCATCGGGACCGGTCACCTGTCCCTGGAGCTCGGCGGGCCGCGCCAGTTCGGGCCGCACGGCCCCGACCCGGAGTTCGACCGCAAGGCCGTCGAGTGGATCGCGAGCGGCGACATCGAGCGCAGCCTGGCCGAGGTGACGCTGGACAGCCTGTGGACGCCGGGCAACGCCACCCACGGCTTCATGGACTTCATGCTGATGATGGGTGTCGCGGGCGCGGGGGCGAAGGCCGACCACGTGGACACCCTCGACCTGTTCCACACCATGGAGGCGTACTTCACCTGGTACCCGAGCGGAGCGCCGGAATGAGCAAGTACCTCGTCGACAAGTTCCTGTTCACCGTCGACCGCGACCCCGAGCTGGTCGAGCGCTACCGCGAGGACCCCAAGGGCACGGTCGCCTGGTGGGAGGCCGAGCGGGCCAACTCCATCCTCAACTGCCACAGCGGCGAGGCCAGCACGTGGCTGAAGTTCGAGGACGCCGAGCGGGAGGCGCTGGCCGAGCACGACTACGTCAAGCTGTTCGAGCTCGGCGCGCACCCGTTCCTCACGCTGACGCTGTTCATCGCGATGTTCGAGCGGGACCACGACGAGCCGCTCGGCTTCCAGCTGGCGTACGCCGCCCGGCTGGCGCACTTCAACCTTCCTTATCCCGACATAGCCACCTGAGAGGTGCCATGCGCGCCGCGTTCATCCAGGAGTGCGGGCGGCCGCCCGAGGTCGCCGCGCACGACGCCGTACGCCACGACGGGGACGCCGTAGTCGCGGTGACCGCGGCGCCGATCACCCCGCTGGACGTCCTGTGCGCCACCGGCACCTCGTACTTCGGCCGCCCCGTCCTGCCGTACGTCCCCGGCGTGCAGGGCGTGGGCGTCGTCGAGGAGGCCACCGGCCTGGCCCCCGGCACACGGGTGTGGTTCCCCACCGACGCCGGCATGCGCCCCGGCGACGGAAGCATGGCCCGCCGCTGCGTGGTCTCCGAGTCCGACCTGGTGATCCTCCCCGACGAGGTCGACGACCTGCTCACCGCCGCCCTGGGCCTCTCCGCCGTCGCCGCCTGGGCCGCCCTGACCTGGCGCGCCGGCCTGCGGGCGGGCGAGCAGGTGGTGGTGCTGGGCGCCGGCGGCGTGGTCGGCCAGGTCGCCGTCCAGGCGGCCCGGCTCCTCGGTGCCCGCCGCGTGGTGGCCGTCTGCCGCCCCGGCACCGCCGAGGACCGGGCCCGGGCGGCGGGCGCCGACGCCGTGGTCACCGTCGCCCCCGGCGACGACGCCCCCACCCTGGCCAAGCGCCTGTCCGAGGAGGTGGACGGCGGCATCGACGTGGTGATCGACCCCGTCTTCGGCGTCCCCGCCACCGCCGCCACCCGCCTGCTGGCCCCGCGCGGCCGCCTGGTCAACCTGGGCAGCCTGGCGGGCGAGACCGCCACCTTCGACTCGGCGACCCTCCGCGGCCGCTCCGCCGCCATCCTCGGCTACACCAACAACGAGCTCTCCGCCCCCCGCAAGGGCGAGATCCTCCGCGAGGTCCTCACCCACGCCGCCGCCGGCCACATCCACGTGACGTACGAGCCCGTCCCCCTGGACGCCATCTCCGAAGCCTGGACCCGCCAGGCGAACGGCACGGCACCGAACCGCCTGGTCGTCATCCCTTAACGACCGGACGGCCCCGGCGTGACCGGTTCAGACGGATCCTGGGGACGGCGGGACAGCAGGACGGTGTCGCGGTTGCGGCGCAGATGGGTGCGTTCGGCGGTGTTGGTGGTGAGGGACATCGCGGTGTCGTAGGCCTGGGACGCCGCCTGGAAGTGGCCGAGGCGGCGGAGCAGGGTGGCCCGGATGGCGTGGGACAGGTGGTAGGTGTCCAGGCTGAGGGACTCCACGATGGCCAGGGCCTCCTTCGGGCCGTGTACCTCGGCCACGGCCACGGCGCGGTTGAGGGCCACCACGGGGGTCGGGGTCAGCGTCAGGAGCAGGTCGTACAGCTGGAGGATCTGGGACCAGTCGGTGGCGGCGGCGGTGGGGGCGTCGGCGTGGACGGCGTTGATCGCGGCCTGCACCTGGTAGGGGCCGGGGTGGTCGCGGCGCAGGCAGCGCCGGACGAGGTCCTGGCCCTCGGCGATCAAGGCGCGGTCCCAGCAGGCGCGGTTCTGCTCGGGGAGGGGGACCAGGTCGCCGCCGGAGGTGGTGCGGGCGGGGCGGCGGGACTCGATCAGCAGCATCAAGGCCAGCAGGCCCAGCGCCTCGGGCTCGTCCGGCATCAACTCGGCCAGCACGCGGCCCAGGCGGATGGCCTCCGCGCACAGGCCGGCGCGGGTCAGGTCGTCGCCCGAGCTCGCCGTGTAGCCCTCGTTGAAGATCAGGTACAGCACCGCCAGTACGGCGCGCAGGCGCTCCGGGAGGTCGGCTTCGGCGGGGACGCGGTAGGGGATGCGCGCGTCGCGGATCTTGGCCTTGGCGCGGGCCAGCCGCTGGGCCATGGTCGGTTCGGGGATCAGGAAGGCCCGGGCGATCTGGGGGGTGGTCAGGCCACCGAGGAGCCGGAGGGTCAGTGCGACCTGGGCGGCGGGGGCCAGGGCGGGGTGGCAGCAGGTGAAGATCAACCGGAGGCGGTCGTCGCGCACGGGGCCCTCCTCGGCCGGTTCGTCGCGGGTGTGGAGGAGAGCGGCCTCGGCGTGCCGGTCCGGGCGGGACGCCTCGCGGCGCAGGCGGTCGATCGCGCGGTTGCGGGCGGTGGTGATGATCCAGCCGGCGGGGCTCGGCGGCGTCCCCGTGGACGGCCACGACCGGACGGCCGTCGTGAAGGCGTCCTGGACCGCCTCCTCGGCGAGGTGGATGTCACCGAGGACGCGGACCAGGACGGCCACCGCGCGGCCGTACTCGGCGCGGAAGACCCGGTCGATCTCCGCCGCGGAGGTGGCCTCCGTGCCGCCGGGATTCGCCGGGGCGCCGCCGGCCCGCGCGGTGTCCTCCATGCCGCCGGGGGGCGTCAGGCGCCGACGCCGTGGAAGGGGCGCACCTCGATGGGGAGCAGGCCGATCGCCTCGGCCAGCTTGCGGCCCCAGCCGAGCGCGGCGTCCAGGTCCGGCGCCTGGATGATGGTGAAGCCGCCGATGTGCTCCTTGCCCTCGGTGTACGGGCCGTCGGTCATCAGCACGTCGCCGTCCTTGGGCCTCAGCACGGTGGCGGTGGCCGGGTCGTGCAGGGCGCCGTTGAACACCCAGGCGCCGGCCTCCTTCATCTCACGGTTCAGCGCGGCCAGCCTGCGCATGATGGGGTCCATCACCTCGGGGCCGGGGGCGGGGCCGTCGGGCTGGTAGATGGTGAGCATGTAGTGCTGCATATGGTCGTTCCCTCCATGCGGGTCGCGAGGTGTGTTCTCACCTCCTACACGAACGGGATGCCGGGTTCTCGACAATCACGTGCCGGGATTTCTCCGCCCGCTACCTGACCACACCCTCCAGGTAGCGGGCGAGCGCGTCCAGGGTGGGGAGCCGGTAGAGCAGGGTCAGCGGCACGGGCCGGCCGAGCCAGCCGGTCAGCTCGGCGTGCAGCTCCGCCATGGCCAGGGAGTCCAGCCCGTGCTCGTCGATCGGCCGGCAGGGGTCGACGTCCCGCTCAGGACGGCCAAGGTGACATGCGACATGACACACCAGCCACTCCCTGATCTCACCGGCAGCCAGCACGGCTCCGGCTCCGGCCCCCGGACGGGCGCCGCCCGCCTCACAAACACCCTCCGCCTCACGGACATCCTCCGCCCCACGGACATCCTCCGCCCCACGGACATCCTCCGCCCCACGGACATCCTCCGCCCCACGGAGATCCTTCGCCTCACGGAGATCCTCCGGCCCACGGAGATCCTCCGCCTCACGGAGATCCTCCGCCTCACGGAGATCCTCCGCCTCACGGAGATCCTCCGGCCCACGGAGATCCTCCGGCCCACGGAGATCCTCCGCCCCACGGGTCCCCTCCGCCCCACGGATCCCCTCCGCCTCGCCAAGGTCGCTCGCCTCGGGGATCCGCGTCCCGTCCACCTCCGGGGCGCGTACCTCGGGCGCCGGGGCCGTCCCTGTCTCAGGGGCGGTCGTGGCAGGCGTGGCGGCGGGGAGGCCGGGGGTCGCGGCGGTGAAGAAGCGGCGGACCATGTCGTGGGCGTAGGCCACGTTGGTCTCGATCAGTTCGAAGGCGAGCAGGCTGCCCGCGTGGTAGGTGTGCTCGCTCCCCTGCGCCCGCTCGATCCGGTCGAAGATCCCGCCCGCCACGTCGCCGCTGCCGAAGTACGGCATGAACGGCCACCGGTCGACCTGGATCACCTCCTCCAGGAACCCGCCGATCCCGGCCATCCCCTCCTCGACCAGGGCGGCGTCGTCCACACCCTCCGCGCCGTAGCAGTAGCAGGTGCAGACGTCCTGGTCGGCGTACCTGCTGTGGTAGCCGACGAGCCCTCCGGCGCCGCCGCCCGGGGACGGGAACAGGTAGAACCCCTCCCGGGGCACGCCGGAGACCCGGCACAGCACCGTGCGGTAGTCCACGGTCCTGATCCGCGAGGCGACGTCGCGCTCCAGCGCGGTGAGGTCCAGCACGGGCGCCAGACGGTCGACGGGGACGGTCAGCACCAGCGCGTCCGCGTCCACCACGCCAGAGCCGGTGCGCACGGTGACGCCGTCGGCGTGACGCTCGATCGACTCGATCCGCACGCCGACCCGCACGTCGTCCAGCTCCTCGGCCACCCGCCGCCACAGCCGGGCGAAGCCGCCCTTGACGGTGAAGGTGCCCGAGCGCCGGTCCAGCGCGCCGTTCCCCGGAATCAGACCCGTCATTTCCGCATATTTCATGAAATAGAGGGCTGGGACGTCGGCCGCGCCGTACCCCGCGCTGGTGAAGCCGGTCCCGAGCGCCTCCCCCAGCTCGGCCATCCCGTTCTCCCGCAGCCACACCGGCAGCGGCCGGGCCAGCGCGGCGGCGCTGTGCGCGAGCCCGGGGCGCCCGATGAGCGGGAAGTACTCCGCCCGCAGCCGGTGGTAGCGCCCCGCCACCTCCGGCGGAGGGAGCGGCACGGGCCCGATCCGCCCCGTGACCGTGTCGTACACCAGGGCCGGGGTGGTGGGCTCGGTCTCGATGCCGAGCTCGCAGGCCAGCCCGAGCAACTCGGTGTACCGCGTCGTGCAGATGTGCGCGCCGAGGTCGTAGACGTGGCCGCCGACCCGCACCGAGGCCGCCTTGCCGGCGATCTCCGGCGCGCTCTCCAGGACCACGACCCGGTGGCCGAGGCGCTCCAGGTCACGGGCGACGGTGAGGCCGCTCGCCCCCGCGCCGATCACGCAGACGGTCCGCCGGTTCCGCTCGGCGGGGGTGACGGTCACGCGCACGCGGGGCCGTTCCCGCTCCGGCCGGGGCGGCGCGGCGCGGCCGGTGCGGGCGGCGTGGGCGGCGCGGTAGAGCAGGGCGCGCAGGTGGTTGACCGACGCGGTCTCGTGCGGGGAGCGCGCCAGGGCGATGCCGAGTCCCTCGGGCGCCACGGAGGGGTCGAACAGCAGCTCGTCCCCGGTGACGCCGTCCAGCAGGCCGTCGAACCGCACGGTGGCCACCGTCCGGTACGGGTACCGCTCCCCCTGCCAGTCCCGGGACGGGTCCAGCGCGGCGCGGTTGGCCTCCGCGTCGTCGCCGAGCGGGTGGCGCTGCGTCTGCAGGAGCATCCGGAAGCCCCCCTCGGCCACCCGGACCCGCATGTCGTTCCACAGCAGCGACGGAGGCCGGTCGTCGTCCGGGTCGCGTTCCAGGGACCCCGGCGGGACCGGCGGGAAGCGCCGGTCACCGGGGTCGTAGGCGCCGCGGTCCGGCGCCGCCTCGCCGGGCACGACCCGATAGCGGACCAGTTCCGGCCCGCCGTCCGGGGTGACGTGCAGGCGGGGCGCCTGGGAGTGGTAGTGGTACGAGGCGAAGGACACAGGCTCGCGGATCTGGTCCCACAGCGCCGACCGCATCCCGGGATACTCGCGGTCCAGCGCCTCCAGCTCCTCCTCGGTGTCGCGCAGGAACCGCGCGTACGCCGCCGCGCTGGGCACGGCCATCCGCCGTCCGGTGATCAGGGTCAGGTTGAACGGCGACCGCGCCGGGTCGTCCGGAGCCCGCGGGTCGAGGAACGTCAGCGAGAGGCCGCGCACGTCGGGGGCGACGTCGTCGGACGAGGTGGCGTTGCTGAACCGCGCCGCGATGGGATATCGCTGTCCCGGCGCGAAGAACGGGTGCGCGGTCGCCCCCGGCACCTCGGTGAACACGACCCGCCCCCGCACCCCCACCGAGTCCGCGTAGAGGAACCGCCGCCCCGTCGCCCGCGTCCCCCTGATCGCCGCCCCGAACCCCTCCAGCACCGCCCGGAAGTCCTCGTCCACGTCCTGCAGCCCCGGATCCCCCGCCCACGCCGACCCCAGCACCCCCGGCGCCACATCCCACCCCATCACGATCACGCCCCCCGCTCCGGCGCGCTCCCGTCCCCCCAGACGGCGGCCCGGCCGCGCAGGTACGCCTCCCGGCAGGCGCTGCGGCGGACCTTCCCGCTGGTGGTCTTGAGCACCAGGCCGCGGGGCCCGAGCACGACCTCGCAGGCGATGCCGTGGTCGCGGCGCACGGTGGCGCGGACGGCGCGGACGATCTCCCGGGCCTGGTCCGGGGTGGGCTCGCCGGCGGTCTCCACGAAGACGACCAGGCGCTCGCCCGCGGCCTCCTCGTGCGCGGCGGGCACGGAGAACGCCGCCAGGCCGCCGGGGCGCACCGACGGGTGGGCGTCGCGCAGGCCGTCCTCGATGTCCTGCGGGTAGTGGTTGTGGCCCCGGATGATGATCAGGTCCTTGAACCGGCCGGTGACGTACAGCTCGCCGTCGTGCAGGAAGCCCAGGTCTCCGGTGCGCAGGTACCGGCGCGGATCGCCGTCCGTCACCGCCGCGCGGAACGTCGCCTCGGTCTCCTCCGGCAGCTCCCAGTACCCCCGGGCCTTGGTCACCGAGTCCACCCATACCTCCCCGATCTCCCCGGGCCCGCACGGCGCCGAGGTGTGCGGGTCCACGATCCTCAGCTGCCCCCCGGGCTTGGTGACCGTCCCGCAGGCCCAGTACGACACGGCGCCCGGGGCCCCGTCCTGGACGGGGACGGCGCGGCCCCGCTCGATCGCCGCCGCGTCCACGCGCAGCGGGCCGCTGCCGCCCATGCTGATGCTCAGCGTGTGCTCGGCCATGCCGTACGTGGGGTAGAACGCGTCCGGCCGGAACCCGGCGGGGGTGAACGCGTCCAGGAACCGCCGGACGGTGGCGGGCCGGATCAGCTCCCCCGAGGAGCCGACGACGCGCAGCGAGCCGAGGTCCCACTCCGCGCGCTGCTCGGGTGTCGTCTTGCGGACGATCAGGTCGAACGCGAAGTTGGGCGCGGCGGTGTGCGTGGCCCGCACCCGGGACACCACCTCGAACCACAGCGACGGCTTGCGCAGGAAGCTCAGCGGCGACAACACGTACGTCCGGGACGAGTACCCGACGACGGTGTTGAGCAGGAAGCTGATCAGCCCGAGGTCGTGGAAGTGCGGCACCCAGGTGACGGCCACCGTCTCCTCGCCCAGCCCGAGGTCGCGCGCGAGGGCCACCAGTTCGTGGCCGATGTTGCGGTGGCTGACCACGACGCCCTTGGGCGTCCCGGTCGACCCCGAGGTGTACTGCAGGAACGCCGGCTCGTCGAGATCCTTGGGCTCGTGCCAGCCGTCGAACACCTCGGCCGTCACGCCGTCCCCGCCCGTCCCCGGATGCGTCGACTCCCACGGCACCGGCGGCCAGCGGTCGTCCGGCGTGACCAGCAGCCGGTAGTCGTCGTGGGTGAGCACGACCGCCGCGCCGCACCCGGCCGCCACTCCGGCCAGCACCTCGGCGTCGTATCCCGGCCGGAACGGGTTGGGCGGCGCCACCGGCACCGGGATCACCCCCGCGGCCAGGCACCCGAGGAACGCGCTCACGAAGTCAAGCGACGGCAGGTAGAGCAGCACGGCCCGCTCCCCCGGAAGCACACCGCGCCCCGCCAGCAGCCGCCGGATCCGCTCGGTCTCGGCCACCAGCCCCGCGACGTCCAGCGACGCGACGTCCCGCCCCGCCTCGTCCACGAACACGAACAACTCACGCTGAGGCACCCGCGCGTACAGAGCCCGCAGCGCCGCCGGCAAGGTCCACTCACCCTCCGGTGCCCCCGGCACCGGCACACCCGGCACCGCTCCCACCCCATGACGCATGGGCATGCTTCCGGAAGCGGTCACCGGCCACGTCCCCCTCAGCAGCTTTCTGATGAATCGGACAAGTAGCTACATACTTACACATACACCCCAGGACTTCATCCCAAGAATGCGTCCGCACCGTATGCTGGGCCAAAACCCCGTCGATGGCCCGGACGCGCCGCTGAAAGCGCCCACCGCCATGCGCCACCACCCCTGCCCCGCGGGAGCCGTCCCCGCCCTCCGATGAGCGGCATCCGGGTCCGCACCCGCAAGGACCTGCGCGCCGAGCGCCGCCGCCACCCACCCCGCTGCCTCGGCCACCTGATCGCCGCCCCCCTGTGGCCACTGCACGGCGTCAACCTCGGCACCCTCCTGCGCACCTGCGACGCCGCCGGCGCCTGCCTCGCCGTCCCACGCCTGCCCTGGACCACCGAGGCCCTCGCCCGCGGCAACACCCTGCGCCGCCCGGCCTGCGTCCACTGGGTCCGTGACCCGCTGACGTGGCTGGACGGGGAACGCGCCGCCAGAGCCCACATCCTCGGCGTCGAGCTGGCCGAGAACGCGACCCGCCTGGCCGACCTCCCCATGGCCCGCCGCCCCACCGTCACGGTGCTCGGCCACGAGCGGGACGGCATCCCGCCCGAGGCCCTCGACCTGCTCGACGAGGTCGTCGAGATCCCCATGATCGGCACCGGCGCCAGCCTCAACGTCGCGGTCGCCGCGTCGCTGGTGCTCTACAAGCTGGCGGGATTCGCCTGACGGCACACGGCCGCCCGCCGTGCGGCGGGCGGCCGGGCAGGGTTACGCGGCGTCCAGCCGGGCCACCTCGTCCGCGGAGAGCCGCAGGTCGGCGGCCTTGGCGGAGTCCTGGATGGTCTCCGGGCGGGAGGAACCGGGGATGGGGATCACCACGGGGGCCTTGGCCAGCATCCAGGCCAGGCAGACCTGCTGCGGGCTGACGCCGTGGTCGCGGGCGACGTCGGCGAAGGGGGTGAAGCGGTTGCCGAGCTCACCGGCCCGCGAGATGCCGCCGAGCGGGCTCCACGGCAGGAACGCGATGCCCATCTCGGCGCACAGCTCCAGCTCGGGCTCGCTGGAGCGGAACGTGGGCGAGAACTGGTTCTGCACGCTGACCAGCCGGCCGCCGAGGATCTCGTCGGCCTTCCGGATCCGCTCCGGGTTGGCGTTGGAGATCCCGGCGAAGCGGATCTTCCCGGCGTCCAGCAGGTCCCGGATGGCCCCCACCGAGTCCTCGTACGGCACCTTCGGGTCCGGCCGGTGGAACTGGTAGAGGTCGATCGCCTCCACGCCGAGCCGCTTGAGCGAGGCGTCGCAGGCCTGCTTGAGGTAGTCCGGCGAACCGTTGACGGTCCACGAACCGTCCCCCGGCCTGAGGTGACCGCCCTTGGTCGCCACCAGGACCCCGGAGGTGTCGCCGCCGTAGCTGGCCAGCGCCTGGGCGATCAGCACCTCGTTGTGGCCGATGTCGTCGGCGTACAAGTGATAGGCGTCCGCGGTGTCGATCAGGGTGACCCCGGCGTCCAGCGCGGCGTGGATCGCCCGCATCGAACGTCCCTCGTCCGGCCGGCCCTCGATGGACATCGGCATCCCGCCGAGCCCGATCGCCCCGACCTCCACGTCACCGATACGGCGTGTCTGCATGACGAACCTCCTCAAGCCATCATCAGAGCTCACCCATAACCAGCGAAATCCGCTTTACGCGAGTAGCGCCGGATTTGTTCGCATTCTCACCATAGGGCCGGACGGCGAGTGACCCGATCGAGGGTCTCGCCCGCAGGGCGGGAAGTGTTAGGTGGAACAGATCGATTCCGCGGCGCCCCAGGGGGATCCCAATGATCATCAAGTCCGCCGACGTCGTGGTGACGAGCCCGGACCGCAACTTCGTCACCCTCCGCGTCGTCACGGACGACGGCCTGACCGGCCTCGGCGACGCCACCCTGAACGGCCGGGAGCTGGCCGTCGTCGCCTACCTGCGCGACCACGTCGTCCCGCTGCTCATCGGCAGGGACGCGCACGCCGTCGAGGACACCTGGCAGTTCCTCTACCGCGGCGCCTACTGGCGCAGGGGCCCCGTCACCATGGCCGCCATCGCCGCCGTCGACGTGGCGCTGTGGGACCTCAAGGCCCAGGCGGCGGGCATGCCGCTGTACCAGCTGCTCGGCGGCGCCAGCCGCACCGGACTGCTCGCCTACGGGCACGCCAGCGGCCGGGACATCCCGGAGATCTTCGAGTCGGTCCGCCGCCACCTTTCCGAGGGCTTCCGCGCCGTCCGGATCCAGGCCGGCGTCCCCGGCCTGACCGCGATCTACGGCATCGCCGCCAACACCACCTCCCCCGGCAACGCCGGCAAGCGGTACGACCACGAGCCCGCACAGCGTGCCGCCCTCCCCGCCGAGGAGGACTGGGACACCCCCTCCTACCTGCGCCACATCCCTACGGTCTTCGAGGCCGTGCGCGCCGAGTTCGGCCCGGACCTGCCGCTGCTGCACGACGCCCACCACCGCCTCACCCCCATCCAGGCCGCCAGGCTCGGCAAGGCCCTGGAGCCCTACGACCTGTTCTGGCTGGAGGACTGCACCCCCGCCGAGAACCCGGAGGCCCTCCGCCTGGTCCGCCACCACACCACGACCCCCCTCGCCATCGGGGAGGTCTTCAACACCGTGTGGGACTACCAGCTGATCGTCCGCGAGCAGCTCATCGACTACGTCCGCTCCGCCGTCACCCACACCGGCGGCATCACCCACCTGAAGCGCGTCCTGGAGTTCGCGGCCCAGTACCAGATCAAGTCCGGCATGCACGGCCCCACCGACATCTCCCCCGTCGGGATGGCCGCCGCGCTCCACCTCGGCCTGGCCATCCACAACTTCGGCATCCAGGAATACATGCGGCACGGGCCCCTGACCGACACCGTATTCCGGCAGTCCTTCACATTCACCGACGGCCTTCTCCACCCCGGCGACCGGCCGGGCCTCGGGGTGACACTGGACATGGAGGCGGCGGCCCGGTTCCCGTACCAGGCGGCGTATCTGCCTTTCAACCGCCTGCGCGACGGCACCGTCCACGACTGGTGATCGTGATGACACCGGAGATTCGCCCGGCAGGACGGTGAACTGCGGAAACAGAGCAGGATAAAACGTTTTCCCGCCGAAGATCCGTCATGCTGAATTAGCGCGTATTAACCGGTACAGAACTCATGAGCGGGGATGCCGCTGTTTCATCGGCGGCGCACCGCGCCGATGGACTACCCTTGGCGCACCTATGGGTGATCACCGATTATGCGGGGTGGAGCGTTGACGGTTCCTCGGGTCCTGGCGTTCAGAGGGCCGGAACGGATCGGTGACTACCAGATCACGGCTCTGCTCGGCGAGGGCGGGCAGGGCACGGTCTACCTCGGCCGGTCCGCGGGCGGCGGCCGGGTGGCGATCAAGGTGCTGCACGCGCGGTTCGCGACCGATCCCGAGCCCCGGCGGCGGTTCCTGCGCGAGGCGGAGGTCGCGGCGAGCGTCGCCGCCTTCTGCACGGCCAGGGTCCTCGGCATCGGCATCACCGACGAACAGCCGTACATCATCAGCGAGTACGTCCCCGGGCCCTCGCTCGAACAGCTCGTGAAGAGCGACGGGCCTCGGACCGGCAGCGGGCTGGAGCGGCTGGCGGTCTCCACGCTCACCGCGCTGGCCTCCATCCACCGGGGCGGCATCGTGCACCGGGACTTCAAACCGGCCAACGTCATCCTGGGTCCCGAGGGCCCGGTCGTGATCGACTTCGGCATCGCCCGCGCGCTCGACCACATGACCCAGAACACCCACCTGGCCGGCACCCCCGCCTACATGTCCCCCGAACAGCTCACCGACCACCCGCTGACCCCGGCCTCCGACATGTTCTCCTGGGCCAGCACGATGATCTTCGCGGCCACCGGCCGGACCGCCTTCCCCGCCCAGAGCGTCCCGGCGATCCTGGCCGCCGTCCTGTACGGCGAGCCCGACCTGACCGGCGTGCCCGACCCCCTGCGCACGCTGGTCGCCACCTGCCTCGCCAAGGACCCCGCCGAGCGTCCGACCGCCGACCGGCTGTTACACGACCTCACCTCCGGCGACACGGCCGACCTGCGCGGCCGCCGCCCCGGCCGCCACTCCGCGGAGCGCGCGGACGCGAAACCGCCGGCCTCCCCCCACATCCGCACCCTCATCGACCGGTCCCACGGCCCGGCCGCCGCCGCGGACCGCGCACCCGCGGCCCCGCCCGCCGCGAGCGAGTCACAGACCTCTCCCCCGGGCCTGGACGGCCGTACGACGTCACCGGCCCGGCCCGCCGGTCGCGCCTCCCGGCGCCCGCTGATCGCCGTGGCGGCCGTGGCCGTCGCGCTGGTGGTGACGGCGGGGCTGGTGTTCGTGCCGTCCTGGTTCGGCGGCACCGACGCGAAGCCCCCCGGGACGTCCCTGGACCTCGCGTACTTCTCCAGGGTCGACGTCACCGACCACTTCGCCGAGGACACCTCCAAGCGGTACGCCAGCCACCAGCCGAGCCGCGACGAGACCCTGCCCGCGCTCAAGGTCGGCGGCGACAGGTTCGCCGCGACCGCCCCGGTGCCGTTCTTCGGCGTGGTCGCGGGCCCCGGCATCCCCTCCTCCGGCCAGGTGGTCAGCATCATCACCGTGGGGCGGTTCGCGGGCACCGGGCAGCCCGAGGACAGCGTCTTCGTGGGCTGGGTGAAGGACGGCGGCGGCTACATCACCGCCTGGTACAACAACACCCGCAAGGACACGGGCATGGACATCCGCATGGACGGCAGCTACCTCGGCACCCCGAGCCCGGCGCCGCTGACCCTGGAGCCGGGCGACCGGCTCGCGCTGCTCATCTCCGGCGACACCCTCAGCTCCTACGCGGAGACCGGCGGCGAGTGGCACCGCCTGCGCACCACCTCCATCGCCCCGGTGCTCGCCTCCGCCGAGACCCGGCGGCAGTACCACTACGGCTTCGGCATGCGCGGCACTCTCGGCACCATCAGCATCACCGGCGCCGAGGGGCGCAGCACGGCGGAGTAGCGGCGCATCCCCTGTAACGCCAGATGCCCGATTCCTCTATATAACTATTGGTGACGATACGGTCACTTCGGTACCCGAGATCGGTTGCCGGTGATTACGGTTGCGTTGATCTGCTGATCGGGGGGTGGCGGGGCGGCACTGCGGGGCGGCGGACGGACGAGGGGGGCATGAGTTCGGATCAGGCACCGGGTGGCGGGGAGAACCCGGGGAGACGAAATCGTCGGGACCAGCTGATGTTCGCGGGGAAGTCGCTCGCGGGGCTGGTCACGTTCGCGGTCACGGTGGCGGCGTTCTGGATCACGGTGATCGACCGGCCGCCGGCGCCCACGTTCGGCGACTGGCAGGCGAAGGCGGGTGCCGCCTGCGAGCGGAACTTCGGCAACGCCCAGCTCTCGCTGCACACGGCGCTCCTGCAGGTGGCGCCGCTGGTGAAGGCGCCGCCGCCGGCGGGCAAGCAGGACGCCGGCATGACGGCGGTCATGCACTCGATCGACCAGCTGGCGTCGTCGTTCCGGGCGATGAGCGCGGACATCCGGGAGATCCCGGTGCCCTCGGACCACGACCGGGCGGACATCGACGCCTTGCTGTCGGCCAACCAGGACGTCGCGGGCACCTTCTCAATGATCGCCACGGTGCTGGTCAACTACCAGGTCGGGCAGGTGAACGCCCCCGAGCTGCAGAAGACGACCACGGCGATGCAGAAACTGGTGACCTCAACGATACCGTCGTGGCTCGGCACCGCGCGGCGGCTCGGCCTCACCCCCTGCCTGGCGATCATGGGCACCGAACTTCCCACGCCCGCGCCGAGCACGGTCCCGGCCACCACGGCCCCCGCCACCCCCGCGCCGGCCACGCCGTCCCCGTCGCCGACCGGCTTCACCGAGGCCCAGCGGGCCCTCACCGCGTCGCTGAGCACCAACGTGCTGACCCGTTGCGACCCGGCGTCCGACGAGGAGAACGACAAGATCATCGCGGCGGTCAACTGCGACGCCGCCCGCACCGGCCCCACCAAGCGCCCCCTGGTCATGCGCTTCGCGAGCGCCGACGCCCTGCGGGAGTGGCGCACCGCACGCTCCGGTGGCCTCACCGCCAAGGGCTGCGGCAACGGCGACTCCAGCCGTGGCTGGACGCACAAGAAGGTCGCCGTCGGCACCCTCATCTGCAAGCCCGGCAGCGACGACAACTACCTGGCCATGTGGACGTTCGACGACGACAACATCGGCGTCATCGCCGAGGCGGGCGACCGCAAGACCATCTACACCTGGTGGACCAAGAACGCCTACCTGCTGACCCGCGCCATCGACGCCTCCCCCACCCCCGACGGTTTCACCGCCGCGCAGCAGACCCTGGTCGGCAAACTGAAGACGAGCGTCCTGACCGACTGCGACCCCACCCCCAAGGAGGAGAACGACAACGTCGTCGCCGCCGTCAACTGCGACGCCACCCGCACCGGCCCCACCAAGCGCCCCCTGGTGATGCAGTTCGTCAGTGTGGAGGCCCTGAAGTCCTGGCTCGCCACCCGCTCGGAAGGTCTCCCGTCCACCGGCTGCTCCACCGGCGACTCCGCCCGCAGCTGGAACAACGAAGGCACCCGCAAGGGCACCCTGGTCTGCAAGCCCGGCAGCGACGACAACTACCTGACCATCTGGACCTTCGACGCCGCCGCCGTCGCCGTCATCGCCGAGGCCGGCGACCGCGACACCATCCGCGACTGGTGGGCCAAGAACGCCAACCTGCTGACCGAATGACCAGGCCCGGCCACCGCTGGTCGCGGTGGGCCGGGCCGGGCGCCGGTGCTGATCCGGGTCAGCCGGCGGTCAGCTGGTCGCGGAGGGTGGTGCGGACGTCGCAGTTCTTCAGGGCGAAGGAGTCCGCGAGGTCGATGAGCTCGCCGTCGGTGAGCCCGCGGAAGAGCTCGGCGTACTCATAGGCCAGCGGCTGGGCGACGGTGAGGTTGAGCAGGAGGGTGCGAACCCAGTCGAAACGGCCCCAGGGGTAGGGGTCGAAGGTGGGGAACTCCTTGTCGATCAACTCGTAGAAGGGCTTGGTGACCTCGGCGACGCCGAGACCGTCGCTGCCCCACTGGTCGCCGCCCAGGCGGTTCTTCTTGGCGACGAAGTCGCCGAAGCGCTTCATGTACGGCGAGTCGGGGCGGACCATGACCAGGCCCTGGCGGCCGAGGTCCTTGTACATCCAGATGGACCAGCCGGCGTCCTCGCGGCGGTAGATGTCCAGCTGGTCGGCCAGGAGCTCGCGGCGCATGACGTCGGCGCGCTCGTCGGCGGGGTCGCTGGGGTGGCCGGAGTAGATGGGGCCGAACTCGCCGACCCACACGGGGGTGTTCGTCCTGCGGCAGTACTCGGTGCGCTCGGCGTACTTGGCCTCGAGGGCGGCCCTGTCGAAGTACTTGCCGGCGGTGAGACCGGGGTAGTCGCCGCCGCCGCCGAGGCCGGGGGCCGCGTAGTCGTGCGCGACGTAGACGGTGTTCTCCCACGGCTCGTCGAAGACGTCGAACTCGGTGGAGTAGGTGTTGCCGTCCAGGAACAGGATGTGCCGGGGGTCGACGGCGCGGATGGCCTCGACCAGGCGGGTGTAGAACGGGCCGACCACCTCGCGCGACTCGTCGGCGGGCTCGTTGATCGGGTTGTACCCGGCCACCCAGGGGTTGTCCTTGTAGTGCTCGGCGATGTGCTCCCACATCGCCACCACGCGGTCCTGGAAGTGGGGGTGGTCCCAGAACGCGGGGCGGTGGGTGGGGTTGTCGGAGTGCCAGTGGTGGTTCTGCGAGCCGGGCAGCGCGTGCAGGTCGATGACCGAGTAGATGCCGTGCCGCGCGCACGCCTCGATCGCGCGGTCCAGATGCCGGAAGCCCTCCTGCTTGAACTCGAACGGCCTGGCGTCGTCCTCGAAGTGGCGGTAGTTGACGGGGAAGCGCACGCAGTTCATGCCGGCGTCGGCCAGCAGCTTGGCGTCGTCCTCACCGAAGAACGAGGTCAGCAGGCGCTCGAAGAAGAGCTCGTAGCGGTCGTCGCCCAGTACCGCCCGGACCGTACTGCGCATGAGGGACTCGTTGCCGGAGTATCCGGTGATGAAGTTCTCCATGTTCAGCCAGCCGCCGACCGCGACGCCGCGCAGACGGACGGCGTTGCCCGCCTCGTCGACGAACTGGCGTCCCGCGGTACGAAGAAACGTCATGTGGTCTGTTCCTCACATCTGATGGTCGCGTGATGGGGGAGAAAGCACGGGGGGTTACTTGATCGCGCCGGCAGACAGGCCGCGCTCGAAGAGTCCCTGCAGGCACAGGTAGGCGACGATCTCGGGGATCGCGGTGATGACCGCGCTCGCCAGCACCTTGGTCTGGTCGTTGCTGAACTGGCTGACGAAGAACTGCGGCAGCAGGGTGACCGTCTGCTGGGCCGGGTCCTGGATCAGCACCAGCGGCAGCAGGTAGGCGTTCCAGGAGCCGATCAGCGTCAGCACGACGATCGCCGCGGCGATGGGCCGCGTCATCGGCACCACGATGTAGCGGAATGCGGTGAACGTGCCGGCGCCGTCGATCCGCGCGGCGTCGAACAGCGCGTCCGGCACGCCGTCGATGAACCTGCGCGCGATCAGGATGGTGAACGGGATCTGCAGCGCGGCCAGCGGCAGCACTACCGCCCAGTAGGTGTCGTACACGCCGAGCGCCAGGGTCGTGGCGAACAGCGGGGTGAGCAGTACGACCTCGGGCAGGGTGAGCGCGGCCAGGATCATCCAGAAGTAGATCTCCTTGCGGCGGATGTGCAGCTTGGAGAACCCGAACGCGGCCAGCATCGTCAGGACGTACACGATCAGGATCGTCGAGACGGAGATGATGACGCTGCTCTTGAAGAACGTCCCGATGGCGCCGACCTCGAAGACCGCGCGGTAGTTTCCGACGCCCTGGCCCGCCAGCGACCCCTGCACCATGACGATCAGCGGGAACAGGTACGGGACGATCATCAGGGTGACGATCACCTGCAGCACGAGCTTGGCCGGCAGGCGGCGTGCCTCAAACACCGGTGTCACTGTCCTTTCGGTTGGCGCGGGCGGCGATGGCGATGGCGCCGACCAGGGCCAGGATGAGCAACATGATCGACAGGGCCGCCCCGTACCCGACGTGGGCGCTCGGGATGCTGATCCGGTAGATGTAGGTGCCGAGGAACTCGGTGGCGTAGTTGGGGCCGCCGATGGTCACCAGGTAGGGCACGTCGAAGGTCTTCAGCGCCCCGATCACGCTGAGCATGCCGAGCGCCACGGTCGTGCCCCGCACCCCCGGCCACACGATGCTGACCAGGGTGCGGATGTTGCTGGCGCCGTCGGTGCGGGCGGCCTCCAGCGTCTCGGGGTCGATCTGCCCCATCGCCGCGTAGTACAGCACGAACGTCAGGCCGGTGAAGTTCCAGACGGTGATGAACATGATGACGGGCATCGCCGTGCCCGACTGGGCGAGCCACGGCTGGGACAGGAACCCCAGCCCGATGTGGTCCAGCGTCCAGTTGAGCTGGCCGTCGGCGGCGAACATCTGCCGGAACACCGGCGCCATGGTCGCCGGGGCGATGACCACCGGCGTGAACACGATCACTTTGTAGACGGCGCTGAGCTTGATCTTGGAGTGCAGCAGCGCCGCGAACACGAACCCGATGGCGGTCTGCGCGCCGAACGTCACGATGAAGAAGATCACCGTGTGCCAGATGGCCTTCCAGAAGATCGGGTCCTGGAAGATCTGCTCGTAGTTGCCGAAGCCCACCGAGGTCGGCGTGGGGCTGGTGCCGTCCCAGTCAAGGGTCGACAGGTAGCCGGTCTCGCCGATGCAGTAGTAGAGGATGCCGACGACCAGGACGAACGCCGGCATGATCCACGGAAGTCCGGAGGGCCGGAACCCCCTCCCCCGGGACTTGCCCGGGGGAGGAGGCGCGGTGGACGACGGACGGCGCGCCCCGGTCTTCGGCGAGGTCGTGGAGGTCATGGGTCTCCCTGCACGTGTTCGGAATCGGGACGGACCGCCCGGGAGGAATTACTTGATCTTCGAGGCGGTGGCCTGCAGCGTCGCGGCCGCCTGCTCGGGGGTGGCCTGACCCGCCGCCACCGTGGTGGAGGCGACGCCGATCGCGGTCTGGAGGTCGGCGACGACCGTCGCGAGACGCGGCTCGGTGGACTTGCCGGCGTCGCTGATCAGCTTCTCCAGCGCCGGCTTCTGCACCTCGGGGTTGACCAGCTTCACGGTGTCCCAGTTGGGCTGGGCGCTGGTCAGCGCCGGGATGTCGTTGAGGATGTCGGCCACGACCTGCTGGCCCGCGGCCGAGGTGCCGAGCCACGTCGCGAACGTCGTGGCGGCGGCGATGGACTTGGACTTCTGGTTCACGGCCAGGCCGAAGTCCGCGTCACCGTAGAGCGCGCCGACGTTGCCGGTGCCCGCGATGTCCGGGAACGGGATGGGGAGCTGGGTGAACGGCTTGGGGTCGGCGACGCCGGCGCCGGAGATGGCCGCCGTGCTGCCCTCGATCGTGGAGTACTGCATGTACCAGGTGCCCATCATCACCATGGCGTACTTGCCGGACATGAAGCCGTTGTTGGCGTCGGGGTACTGCTGCATGCCGAGGGCGCCCTCCTGCATGATCCCGTCGTCGAACAGCTTCTTCCAGAGGGTCAGCGCCTTGACGATCGCCGGGTCGGTCCACGGGACCTCGCCCTTGAGCGCCTTCTCCCACACGCCGGGGGCGACGTTGTCGGTGATGGCCTGCAGCGTGTCCTCGTTGAACGCGGTCTGCGCGGCGCCCTGCACGAAACAGCCGACCTTGTTGGCCTTGAAGGTCTCGCAGACCTTCTTCCAGTCGTCGTAGGTCTTCGGCGGGGTCAGCTGGTACTTGTCGAACAGGTCCTTGTTCACCCAGACCGTGCCGGAGAACACCGAGCCGACCGACAGGGCCGCGAGCTTGTCGCCGTTCATGAGGCTGGTCACGCCGATCGGGGCCAGCTTCGACTGCCAGTCCGCGCCTACCGCCTTCTCGACGGCCGGCTTCAGGTCCACGGCGTTCACGCCGTAGATGTCGACCGAGCCGTTGGCGGCGCCCGGCGCGACGTCGAACACATCCGGGCCCACCGACGAGGCGAGCGCGGGCCGGATCGCCGCGTCGTAGCCGTCGATGGTGAGCTTCTTGAAGGTGACCTTGATGTTCGGGTACACCTTGTTGAACGCCTTGATGTACGCCTCGGCGGGCGCCGCGTCGGGCGTCCATCCCCACCAGGTGATGCTGCCCGAGTCGGCCGAGCCCTTGTCGGCGGTCTCGGCCGGCTTGCCGCCGGCGCACCCGGTGAGCGTCAACCCCACGGTCATCAGCGCGGCGACTGCTCCAAGGGGACTACGCTTCCCGACTCGCGAGGATCCCAGCATGTGATCTCTCCTTGCACGTGATAGGCACGCACCGTGGTATTGACACCGCTCCGCGCCCTGCGGGGACTGCCGAGGGTTCGACCGAACGTCCAGAGCCGGAACTGTTAACAACTTCCGAAAGTTTCGAAAGTGGTCTCGAGAGAGCGAAACACCGGGCGCCGTACAGTGTCAAGAACTTGAGCCGAATTGTTTCCGTTGAGTTTCGAAACCCTAGATCTTCACAGCCCGGTCATCTAGCCTTGACCGGAGCGTCACGCTGGGGTCTCATGGGCCCTTGGCGGGGGGTTTCCGCTGTTCCGTGGCACCTGGACCACATCGGGCGTCCCGATGCTACGGTTATAGAAAGTTTCGACAGGTCGAACCAACGCGTGAAGAGGTGTCGTGGCGATCGAACCGTTTGCCCCGAGCACACGGAAGCGGGCATCAGGCAAGCGCGCCAACCGGGTGACCATCGCGATGGTCGCGCGGGAGGCGGGCGTGTCCGTGCCCACCGTGAGCAAGGTGCTCAACGGGCGGGACGCCGTCGGCCCGGAGACCCGCAGGCGGGTCCAGGACGCGCTGAACTCGACAGGCTACCAGCGTCGGGCCAGGTCAGAGCCCCGCAAGGTGGGCCTGGTGGACTTCGTGATCACCGAGCTGGACACGGCGTGGGCCTGCGAACTGCTGCGCGGCGCCGAGCAGGAGGCGTACCGGCTCGGCACCCGGCTGGTACTGACGGTCACCCACGACCGGCAGGACAACCCGCGCGAGTGGCTGCGCGCGCTGACCTCCCGGCCGACCGACGGAGTGGTCCTCGTGGGGTCGAGCACCAAGCACGTCGCCGTCACGCGGCTGCGCACGATCGAGGCGCCGTTCGTGGTGATCGACCAGTTCGGCGGGTACGACCCGGACATCCCCACCATCGGGGCCACCAACTGGGCCGGGGGTTTCACCGCCACCGAGCACCTGATCGAACTCGGCCACCGCCGCATCGGCGTGATCACCGGGCCGCACGACGTGCGGTGCAGCCTGGAGCGCCTGGACGGCTACCGCGCCGCGCTGCGCCGGGCCGGCCTGCCGGTCGACGAGAACCTGGTCCAGCAGGGCGACTTCTACGCCGGCGGCGGCCGTCGCGGCACCGCCGCGCTGCTCGACCTGGCCGACCCTCCCACCGCGGTCTTCGCCGGCTCCGACCAGCAGGCGTCAGGCGTCTATGAGGAGGCCCACGCCCGCGGCCTCCGCATCCCCGACGACCTCAGCGTCGTAGGCTTCGACGACACCGAGGTCTGCGAGTGGATGTCCCCCCGCCTCACGACGGTCCGCCAGCCGTTGGCCCAGATGGCCGTACTGGCCGTCCGCAACGTCCTGGAACAGGCCCACCCCCCCGGCGAACAGCCCCTCCGCCTGGAACTCTCCACCAGCCTGGTAACCCGCGAAAGCACCACC